>NZ_CANRLT010000036.1 GCF_947631555.1 uncultured Mailhella sp.
TCTCTGGCGTTGTTTCAGCGATTTCGCGTTAACGGCAAGATCGAAGAACTTTTATCATTATTAAAGTGATACTCTCACGATGGATTTTTCTTCCTTATCCGCCGGATGGCGCGAGCGGCAGCGAGCAGAGAGCACAGACGGCGTGTTCGTCCGGCGTAGCCTGCGAACATGGTCACACCTCCGAAGCGGGGAGTGACGAAGGTGCAGAATTTTTCTTGTGTTCCTTCGGCATTAACCGTAGAGTCACAGGGTAGGAAGCGGATACGTTTCCGGTGCATCATGGTGCATAACGCCGAAAAATGTTGGAGTTCCCATGCTGAATAAAGTCATGATTATAGGGCACTTGGGCGCGGATCCCGAACTGCGGTACACGCAGAGCGGTTCCCCGGTGGCGACGCTGCGCATAGCGACGGATGAATCGTACAACGACAAGGAGGGCAATCGGGTCGAACGCACGGAATGGCATCGCGTTGTCGTGTTCCAGCGGGCTGCGGAAAATTGCAATCAGTATCTGCACAAGGGCAGTCTCGTCTATGTGGAAGGCAGACTCCAGACCCGGAAATGGCAGGATCAGAACGGGCAGGATCGCTATTCAACGGAGATCCGTGCGGATCGGGTTCAGTTCCTGGATCGCCGCAACAGCGCGGAAGGCGATAGCGATAGCTACAGTGCGCCGCGGCCTTCCGTGCCCAGGCAGGGAGGTCAGCGCTCATTCAACCGCGCTCCCCAGCCGCAGCAGGACAGCTTTGAAGATAACGGCCCGGTCTTCCCCTCGGAAGTAAGCACCATGGATGACGTTCCCTTTTAAGGGGAGTCTTTCTGACCGGCCATAAGGAAGGACTGAACGATATCGAAAGGACGGCGTCAACGGGCGTCCGTCCTTTTCTGTGCCTTACTGCACTGAAAAAGGCACCTTGGCTGATGTACGGAAGTCCTGGGCGGTCGTCTGGTCTCTGGAAAAATATTTCGTTCATGCGGAGGTCGTCATGGAAAATGATGCGGAGCTGAGGCAATCGCTGAGGGAGTACCTTCGCTCTCTTCAGGATATGCTGGCGGGGGAAGCCGCAAAAGCTGGCTTTTTGAAAGATACGGTACGCAGTATTTCCGAGCTTTCCGCACTGGTGCGGCCGTTTTTTGAACAATGTGTGCGCGGATACCATGCCGGGAATAAGCAGGTGGATCCGCTGACGGTGCTGGGAGCCTGCTGTTTTGCCGGTGCTGCGGCCGCCAACATCTGGAATGCGGTAGGCGAAGAACTTCTCAGTGCGAATCTGTTTGCGCTTCTGGCACAGGAAAAGGGCATGAATCATCTGGAGGAAGCGGCTCTGGACATGGCCGGTATGCCGGGTGGAACCCCGGACGGAGACCGCTTCGCTGCCTGTGTCAAGGGAAATTGGAGCATCATGGCCCTGGCGGCATGGAGCGGAACCGCAAGAAACAGACCTGCCGAAGAGGCAATGCTCTTTCTTCAGAGTACGGCCCAGGTGCTTTTCGTCCTCGGGCAGGCCGTGGTTCTTGCACGGCTTGAGCCTCTGCTCCATGAGGAACAGGCATAACAGAGATGGCCTTTGTCTGCCGCGAGTGAAACCTTGGGTGCGTGCCCCGGCAGCGCCCCCATGCGCTACCTGTTCTTCAGAAAACCTGCCGGTACGCCGAGAGTTCCGACATTGGCCTGAAGGCAGCGGGCAGTTGAGCAGCTTAAGTCCTTGCCTGTGGCTTTTCCGAACAGGTTTTGTGTACCTGGTCGAACCGATAAGACAGGCTCTTCGGGGCATTGCGCCTGCGTTTTTTGTGAGTGGCTCCCATGCTTGTGTCCTTTGATAAGCCCGCCCTTCAGGCGAGGTGTGGTGACGATCAGCTTGAAAGATCGAGGCTCAAATCATCATTGCAAAAAGATGGCCATAGCTTTGAAGTCGCAGGATTCACGCTTGAAACAATGAGTTCGACCGGGAAGGGAAGGAAAAGTCTGATGTGGCGGGCTTATCCTTCGAGGTATCGGAAAAGCGCACAGCGGCCTTGCGGTGCTGAAGAAAGTTTTTTGAGATAAGAGAGCGGCGTACGTTAAACCCGCTATATTACTTAGAGGTTGACATATCGTCTATCCTATTGTTATTATTTATTTAACATAATGAGACAACAAAGGACTCTTTCTGAAATTAAAAAAGCGATTCAAGGACTTAGTTCTTCTGAAAGAGAAAAGCTTTTTTCTACTTTTGAAGTTTCTAATGCTACTAATATAATAATACACCAAATCCAAAAAGCTTTTTTATATTTATAATATTATCACAATTAAAATTTGAATTTTTCTACTTTTTGAATTGATTCTATTACTATATTCATAACTTCTATTTTATCATTTACAGTTGAGCATCTAATACTCCATCCTGTCGTATCATCTTGATATGTATAATTTGTAACTGTAAAAAATGATCCATTAATAATATTCTCCCTTATTTCAACGTCTTTTGTTAATTCTGGTATATTATAATTGTTTACAAAAGCTTGTAAAAATCCTTTTCTAGAACCTTTAGCATTAAAAATATTTGTAAGTCCAGAGTCAGATATTACAATTCCTCTAATGACATTATCCGATATAACAACTCCAAGCCCATTTGAAGACGTTAGAACTATTGCTTTATCTGGAAAAAGGCCTAAATAGTCTATAGGTACAGTTTTACACTTATAGCCTAAACGTTTAAAATTTTCCTCAGCTGTTGATTTTGTTTGTCCTAATTGAAATCCTTTAATATTTGGTCCACGTAATTCTACTGTTTGTGTTAAATTTAATTCTGAATAAGCTTTTGCAGTTGGTGTCACCGTAATATAAATTTCTTCAGCCTGTGATTCAAAAGGCATAGAAAATACCAAAAGTAGAAATACAAAGAAAGAAATAGTAGTTTTCATTTAAGTCTACCTCCTAAAGTGATGTTACATATGTAACCAAGATTACAAATGTGACACTGCTTAGTCAAGAAAAAAATTTGCTATTATCTATAAGATGAAAGACGAACGCGAAATTTATCAAGCTATCTCAGAATGTTTAGAAAAGCGGAGGCTTGCTCTCAATATCAACGACAACTGTCCATCCGTGCAGATATTATTCCAGTATATCTTCGAGAAGTGCTAAGAGGAGAATGTAAACCATCTGTTATCATATTAATGACACTTTTCTAAGTTATGGATATGAAAGCTTATGATTTATTCAAATAAATAGAAATCGCTTTGAATGAATTTTAATAGTCTTTTTTTAATATATTGTTTATATAAAATAAACAAAAATATATTAATTTTGAATAGTTTTTTGAGTTATTAAAAGAATTATAAATATTATAAATCATACAATATGATAAATTATATTCCTAAAAATAGAATGTTTTCAACCTCTAAGTAATACAGAGTGACGTTAAAAAGCCGTAACAGAAAAAGCACCTGCGATGAATTCACAGGTGCTTTTAAATTCTGGTCGGGATGACTAGATTTGAACTAGCGACCCCTTGAACCCCATTCAAGTGCGCTCCCAGACTGCGCTACATCCCGACTCTGAACCCTGAAAAGAACGTGGAGCTCATGAACAGAATTGAACTGTTGACCTCATCCTTACCAAGGATGCGCTCTACCAACTGAGCTACATGAGCGTTTCTTCGGGCGAAGAGATTAGTTAGCAGGATGCTTGCTGCCTGTCAAGCGTTGTTCGTGTTTTTCCGTGCAGAACTTTGGAAAAGGCCGCTAGCACTGGAACACGGCTGAATCGTGTGAAAATCCGGAGGAGAGGAAGATTCAAATTCGTGACAAAGCGTCAGCTTCCTGCAGTCCATCGGAATGTTTTCAGCTGGTTTCATGAGAAGATCGGAGAGCATGACAGAGCTGCCGTCAAAAACGTGCCAACGTTGTTTTTTTTGCTTTGGCACGTTCTCATTTCTCATGCGGAAGATTCTCATTTTTCATGTGCCCTCCCACACTCAGACATTCCATGGTTCTCTGGAGATTGGAACTAGGTGTTAAAACACACAAAAGAGACGAAAAGAGGTCAGATGCAGAACAAACACCTGACCTTTTGATGGTATTCTGGTGCGCCCGGCGCGAGTCGAACGCGCGACCTACAGCTCCGGAGGCTGTCGCTCTATCCAGCTGAGCCACGGGCGCATGATGACAAGGAACGTGGGGGAACTATGCCTTGCGGCCGGGTCTTTGTCAATGTTTTTCCCGCGCAGGATGTTCCGGTCAGCGTCCCATGCTGTTCAGGAATTCCTTATTGTTTTTGGTGCCCTTTATCTTGTCCAGCAGGAATTCCATGCTGTCGATGGGAGACATGGGAGCCAGAAGTTTCCGCAGTATCCAGACGCGGTTGAGCACCTCTTCGCCCAGCAGCAGGTCTTCCTTGCGGGTTCCGGTGCGGTTGATGTCGATGGCGGGGAAGACGCGCTTGTCGGAAAGATGGCGATCCAGATAGATTTCACAGTTGCCGGTTCCCTTGAATTCTTCAAAGATGACTTCGTCCATGCGGGAACCCGTGTCGATAAGAGCGGTGGCGATGATGGTCAGCGAGCCGCCGCCTTCGATATTGCGGGCCGCGCCGAAGAAACGCTTGGGCCGCTGAAGGGCGTTGGCGTCCAGACCGCCGGAAAGGACGCGGCCGCTGGAGGGCGTCACCGTATTGTAGGCGCGGCCGAGGCGGGTAATGGAATCGAGCAGGATGACCACGTCGCGCTTGCGTTCAACCAGCCGCTTGGCCTTTTCAAGAACCATCTCGCACACCTGCACATGGCGCTGCGGAGGTTCGTCGAAGGTTGAGCTGACCACTTCGGCCTTTTTGACCGTGCGCTCCATGTCGGTTACTTCTTCCGGGCGTTCATCGACAAGGAGAATGATGAGGTACACATCGGGGTAGTTGGCGTTGATGGCGTTGGCAATGGTCTGAAGCAGTATGGTCTTGCCGGTGCGGGGCGGGGCCACAATGAGGGCGCGCTGCCCGCGGCCGATGGGAGACATGAGGTCGATGATGCGTGACGACAGGTTCTTCGGGTCGGTCTCCATGCGGAGCTGCTGATCCGGATACACAGGGGTGAGGTTGTCGAAAAGAACCAGATGACCGGCGTTTTCCGGCGGCTCAAAACCGATTTCATTCACCCGCACCAGAGCGAAATAACGTTCTCCTTCCTTCGGAGGCCGGATCTGCCCGGACACGCAGTCTCCCTTGCGCAGGTGGTAGCGCCGTATCTGAGACGGGGAGACGTAGACATCGTCCGGCCCGGGCATATAGCTGCACAGCGGAGAGCGGAGGAAGCCGTAGCCGTCGGGCAGGATTTCAAGAACGCCGTCACTGTGGATAGCGCCGTTTTGCAAGGCACATGCCTGCAGAAGAGCAAAAATAAGCTCCTGCTTGCGCATGGAACTGGCGTTTTCCAGCTGATATTTTTCAGCCAGATCCATGAGATCCTGCATCTTGCGTGTTTTAAGTTCCGTAAGATTGAGGACGCTTTCATCAAGAATAGAAAGTGTGTCTTCGTTTTCAGGCTCGACAGGCGCTTTGCGTTTCCTAACGGGCATAGAGATACCACCATACAAAAGGGAGAAGGGTAAAGTAACGAGAAAAACCGGCAAAAAGCATCGCTGGGATCACATGGATCTCATCACGGAGCGAAAGAAAAGAGGGATAATCGAATGGGTAAGACATTCGATAGAGACGTCATACCTGTTTTTTTTCTTGTTGGCAAGAGTACACACAGAGAGACCCACGGAGAATTCACTTGCAGCGGGTGTTGGCAATATTGATGGCCCGTTCCGGCCCGTCGATGGCAAAGCGCAGGATCGCATCAACAACACGGGGGAAGGCTTCGGCCACGGCGTCCTTGTCGGCGCCGAAAAAGCGGCCCAGAACCCAGGAGTTGACCTGTTCCCGGCTTTGCGGCTTGCCTATGCCTACGCGCAGACGGTAAAATTCCGGAGTGCCCAGTCGCTGCTGGATGGATTTGATACCGTTGTGCCCGGCTGAGCTTCCTCCTTTTTTCAGCTTCAGACGGCCCGGGTCGAGGTCGAGATCGTCATGCACAACGAGGAGTTGTTCCGGCGCAAGTCCGTACCAGGCCATGATCGGCTGCACGGCATCTCCGCTGAGATTCATGAAGGTCAGCGGCTCAGCCACCAGCCAGGTTCCGCCGTTGGGGATACGGATACGCCAGAGCAGGGCGTTGAATTTTGTCCCGGAAAGCTGTTCCGGGCTTTGGCCCGTGCCCCGTTCCATTTCCTCAAGCAGAAGCTGCACCGACATGAAGCCGATGTTGTGCCGTGTGCCCTGATACTGGGGGCCTGGATTGCCAAGTCCGACGATGAGTCCGCTAAGATCCATTTTTTCTTTCTTTAGATGTGTCCGCAGATGTGTCCGTAAAAGGAAGAGTGGCAAGGCGAAAGAACGGGGAAAATGTGCGGCATACGGCTTTTTCTGTCAAGTGTTCCTTGGCAAGGGGGCGTGTCGAGTGCTAGAAAGAAGTTGCAACGATATTTTGGCGAAGAGGACAGAGTCACATCATGCCCAGGTTGTACCGTTTGGATATTGTGGTGACAGAGGAAGATTTTCCTCTGGCCGAGGCGCTCGTTTCCAGCGTAGCCGATGCCGGATGGGAGGAAGAATCTCTGACGTCCGGGGAGACGCTCCTGCGCTTTACAACGGAGCGGGAACAGCTCAGGGACGAACTTGCCGTGCGCATTTCTCAGGTGCTTCCTCAGGCCGGACTGTCCCGGAAAGTCCTTCCCGATCAGGACTGGCTTGCCGGTTGGCGCAGATTTTTCACACCGGTGGAGGCCGGAGATTTTCTCGTCCTGCCGCCGTGGATGAAGGATCAGGATCCAGGGGCGCGGACTCCCCTCGTCATCGAGCCGAAATCCGCTTTCGGAACCGGGCATCATCCCACCACGACCATGTGTCTGGAGGCCATCAGCCGTCTGCGCCTCACGGGCAGGCTCCGTGCGGGGCAGAGCTTTCTGGATCTGGGCACGGGTACGGGCATTCTTGGCATTGCCTGCGTGAAGCTTGGGCTTCATGGCCTTGGCGCGGACATCGATCCGCTGTCTGTCAGCAATGCTTTGGAAAACAGCGCGCTGAACGGCGTGGATCCGGAGGCGTTCGAGATTCGGGAAGGCAGCGTGGAGCTGGCGCAGGAGCGGACGTTTGACGTGGTCATCGCCAACATCCTTGCGGGACCGCTGCAGGAAATGGCCCCACGGCTGCTTGCCGCATTAAGACCAGGAGGCTGTCTCATCGTCTCCGGCTTTCTCGCCGTGCAGGTCCCCGGTATGCTGGAAGCCTACCGCGGCATGGGCGAACCGGCACGCCTTATTGTGCGCTCTTCGGCTGCGGATCCCACACGTTCTGCCAGTGCGGAACGTCCGGACGCTGACGACTGGGTCTGCTTCTTCTGGCCGAAAGTCTGAAAGGATTTGTTATTTCCTGAAAAGGATTTTCTGCAGGTCGGACACGGTAGCCACGCCGCGCTGTCCGGCGGTTCCCGGACAGAGTATCGGCGTATAGCCCAGCCGAAGCGCCTGCTTCATGCGTATCTCCTGACTGGACACCGGGCGGATCTGGCCGTTGAGATCGACTTCGCCCCAGAGGACGCAGCGTTCTGGGAGCGGAATGTCATAGAACGAGGACAAGACGGCTGCCACCAGAGCGAGATCCAGCCCAGGCTCCTGAAGTCTCATCCCGCCGCCGATTTTGGCGTAGATGTCCGCCTGCCCAAAATTGAGGCGCAGGCGTTTTTCCAGTACGGCCAGAAGCAGGTGGAGGCGGTTCACATCGAATCCGAGAGCCGTGCGGCGCGGGATGCTCAGGAAACTTCTGGTCGCCAGCGCCTGAATTTCAACGGCAAAGGGGCGCTGACCGTCCACCGCCATGACCACGGCCGTGCCGCTGAGTGAGGTGTCCCGTGCTCCAAGAAAGAACGTGGATGGATCCTCGACGAGCTGGAGACCGGAGCGTTCCATGCGGAAGATGAGCAGTTCCTGATTGGGTCCGAAGCGGTTCTTGAGTACGCGCAGCATCCGGAACATTTCCCGCCTGTCTCCTTCGAGGGAAATCACCGTATCCACAAGATGTTCGAGCAGACGCGGGCCTGCCAGGATACCGTCCTTGGTCACATGGCCTACGAGCACCAGCGTGGTGCCGGCGCGGCGGCAGCGTTCCACAAGCTCGGTAGCGACAGCTCTGACCTGGCTGACATTGCCGGGCAGCCCTTCGGCACTGTCCGAGGCCAGAGTCTGTACCGAGTCCACGATCATGAGGGCAGGCACAGCATCCGGGCTTTCCAGAATGGAGAACACGTCTTCCACGCGGCTTGTGGCGAGCGCAAGCAGCTTGTCGTGGAGAACGTCCAGACGTTCTGCGCGTCCCTTGATCTGCGGGAGTGACTCTTCACCGCTCACATAGAGTACGGTTTTTCCCTCACGGGCCACGGCTCCGGCGAGCTGGAGCAGCAGGGTGGACTTGCCGATGCCCGGCTCCCCGCTGACAACAATGGCCGCGCCGGGCATGAAGCCGCGTCCAAGGATGCGATCCAGCGCTTCAAGCCCGGTTCCGAAGGCGGAGAGTTCCTGCCCGGAAACATGCTTGAGCGGTAAAATGCCGTTTGTTCCGCCCGTTTTTCGGGAAGAGGCACGGCGCGGCTCCGGATCCATGCGCGTCAATTCCAGAGTGTTCCACGCTCTGCATCTGGGGCATTGGCCTTGCCATTGGGCGCTTTGCGCGCCGCAGGCACTGCATACATAGACTTCGCGGATTTTTGGCATAGGACGCTCGCGGGCGGGAGGAAGGGACGACTTTCCTTAATCATGTGACACGCATGATTTTTTTGAAACGCACTCAAGACGGTATGTGAGCGGATAAAAAACGGCTGCCCGTGGCTGAGTCACAAGGCAGCCGGATTGTGGTCGGGGGGGGCTATTTGCCGCTGAACATATTGATGCGGCGCAAATGGCGACCGCCGTCGAAAGGAGTGGACAGAAAGCGGTCTACCATGTCGGCGGCCAGTCCCGGGCCGGTGACGCGTTCGCCGAGGCAGATGATGTTGGCGTTGTTGTGTGCCCGTGCGTAGGTGGCGTGGTATTCGGTCGTGCAGACGGGGCGCGCATACCGGGGACGTGGTTCGCCGCCATGCTCATGCCGATGCCGGTTCCGCAGACAAGGATGCCGAAGGCCTTTTCATCCTTTTTAAGAGCGTCCGTCACAGCCTGCGCCTTGAGCGGGTAATCGCAGCTCGCGGGATCGGAGGGGCCGAGATCGTGAACGTCGCAGCCCTTATCCTTCAGATGTTTGACGAGAAAGGTTTTCAGGTTGAAGCCGCCGTGGTCGGAGGCAATGTAAATGGTGTCCATGCTAGTCTCTCCCATAGGTATTCAAAAGCGATCCGGCGGCTGGCGATCAAGCGGATAGATCGCAACGCCCGGGGGAATCTTCAGTTCCAGCGAAGACGCCGGCATGTCGGTTCCCGGACGGCGGTTCTTAACCAGAAGAACCATGCGCTGTTCGCCCTGCGTACTGAAAAGGACGCCGTCGAGCCTGTCGGGGCGTCCGGCCTTGTCATAGCGGGCGGTCAGCGTCCAGGAACCGGGCACGGTCCAGCGGACGGGAAGTGCCTGCTCGTCCAGTTCCAGCTCACAGCGCCGGCCGTTCAGCGTGACCGCATAGACGATGCCGCCGCTGCCTTCCGTGTGGTAGCGCTCAGGGGCTGAAGCGTCAAGAGCGGGGAGAACGCCCCCCGCGAGGAAATCATTGAGATCGTTCATGCTCATGGGAAGAGCCAGTCCCATGATTCTGCGCATGTTTTCTTCGGTTTCAAGTCCTTCGTAGGCTTTGCCCTCCCGCGGCAGGAAAAGGAGCATACGCCCTTGTTCGAAAAGCATATTGGCGACGTTTGTTCCCGTTCCAGCGTTCACACTGAGGCGGATGACACGGGTGTTTTCCTCCTCGGAACAGTCAGACCACAGGGTGTAGGTGACGCGCCTTGTATCGTTGACGGGGCCAAAACGCAGGCTTCCCGACAGCACATCATAGGCAAGGGGGCTGCCGGTACGCTGCTGGAAGAGCTGCCAGCGCAGGGCGGCTTCGCTGTCCGGGATGAGCGGCTGGCTTTTGGGGGCGCATCCGGCGAGGATGAGGGCAAGGAGACCGAACAGCAGAAAGCGACGTTTCATTTTTTTGTTTTCTCCAGTTTGGAGCGAACCCGTGCAGCGGACTCTTCGTCCCCCAGAAGGGAGAAGCGGGTCTCGGCTTCCTGCCAGGCCTCAAGCCCTTCGGCTTCGGCTCCTGCGGCCACGGCTATGTCTCCGTAATGTTCAAGCATGGTGGGGTCGGTTTCGTTCGGCTGCGTTCCAAGGCGTACCGCTTTCCGTATCTGTTTCAGGGCTTCGGCGGTATTGCCCATGCGGAAATGTACCCAGGCGAGGGAGTCGATGATGAAATCCGCCTTTGGCTGCAGAGACACGGCTTTTTCAATGAGCGTGAGCGCCCGGTCAAGATCGCGTCCTGCATCGGCGAGGTTATACCCCACGTAGTTGAGAGCAAAGGCGTTGTCGGGATATTTGACGACGATGTCTTCCATCATGGACAGAGCTTCTTCCCGGCGTCCTTGAAGTTCGCGCAGAAAGGCAAGCTGAAAATCCAGTTGTTCCTTGCCGGGGAAGTCCCGTACCGCTTTGGAGAGCAGGGCGTCTGCCTTGCCGTATTCCTGCTCCTGCATCCAAAGTTCCGAAGTCATGAGGATAACGTCGATGTCATTGGGGCGAAGTTCTCTTAGCTCGTTCAGTGCCTTTTCCGTCTTCCGTACGTCCTTTTTTTCGTGGGCTATGCTGGCCTTGAGACGCAGCGCCTTTTCGTATTCCGGGGAAACAGGGGGAACCCTGTCGAGAAGTTCAAGCGCCTTGTCCGTGTCGAGTCCGTTTTCATAAAGCAGCGCCCCGTGGTAGAAATAAAGTTCTCCAGGGGCATGGGGCTGTGTTTCCAGCTGTGAGAGCAGCCGTTCCGCAAGGGGAACCTGTTTTTCATCGAGAAGCATGGTCACGGCAGCCACGGCGAAGCGGACGCATTCCTGCGATTCGACGATACTTTCCACAGCTCCGTCCATATCGCCGCTGTGGAGCTGAAGGCGGATAAGAAAAAGCCTGGCGCTGCGGTTGGAGGGATCCGCAGCCAGAAGCTGCTGGTAAATGTCCAGAGCCTCCTGTCTTTTTCCCAGTTCTTCCTTGGTAAGCGCGAGAAGCTGCCACGCTTCCGCATAATCGGTATCGTCCCTGACCGCAGCGGCAAGTTGCTGTTCCGCCTCCGCAAAATGCCGGCCGGAGTTCAGCGCCTGCGCATAGGCAAAGCGTATTTGCGGCGTGAGCTGGTTCTGCGGGATTTTTCTGAAAATCGTCAGAGCTTGTTCTGTCTCTCCATTGCGAAGCAGGGCAAGCGCCAGTTCCGCCCGGGCCTGGCTGTTTCCCGGATGCCTCCGTGAAAATTCGCGGAGCAGTCGCAGCGCTTCTCCGGCACGTTCCTGCTGGATGAGGATATCGGAATGCAGAGAGAGAAGCGGCAGGTCTTCCGGCAGAGCCTTGATTGCACGCTCCGTCAGAGTTTCAGCGTCTTTGGCGTGGTCATGGGCCAGGAGCCAGACCGCCGCATCAATAATGGACTTGGAGGAAAGGGCGGCAGGTTCTTCACGGGAAGAGAGGAGCCTGTCGCAGGCGTCGAGGATACCTGCGCAGTCGTTGATGGCAAGGGCGCGGTCGAGTTTGAGCTGGGCGAAGATTTGCTCGGAGCGGGCGGAGGGAACGCTGCTTTCCATTCTGTTCAGAGGGAGCGGGCTGTCCGCCACAGGAAGTCCTTCATTTTTTCCGGTGGCCGTGCAGCCTGCGGGCAGCAGCATGACTCCCATGACCGTGAGGAGCGCGAATCTGGAGAGCGAAGCGCCTCGGTTGGGACTTTTTGGGAAGAAGCGGGAAAAAATGGTATAGGGCATGGCAGTTCCTGATGCGAAGGCCCGGAAAGGGCATGGGGGGGCAGTCGTTCAGAAGATGGGCGGGGACGGGTTCAGGAGGCAATCCAGTCCTCGGAAAAATCCTTGATTTTTTGCCGCAGGTGTTCCTTCAGTTTTTCCAGCAGACGGGCTTCCAGCTGGCGTATGCGTTCCCTTGTCACATGGTAGTGTTCGCCGATCTCCCGCAGGGTATCCGGTTCGTCCGTGAGCAGGCGGTGTTCCAGAATATACACCTCCTTTTCGGAGAGCGTGGGGATAAGTTCTGCGATACCGGCACGAATGATGTCGCTTATTTCTGTGCCGGCGAGGTGTTCTTCCAGTCCAGGCTCAAGAGCCGGCAGAAAGTCCATGCGGGAAGGACTTCCGTTTTCGTCGCTCACGGGAATATCGAGCGAAACGTCTCCAGCGTCAAGCCGCTGCTGCATCTCGATCACCTGATCCGGAGTGACACCCAGTTTCTGCGAGAGCAGGGAGGCGTCGGGGTCGAAGCCCTGAAGCAGGAGCTTCTGACGTTCCTTGTTGAGATTGTAGAACAGCTTGCGCTGAGCCTGTGTCGTGCCGAGCTTGACCATGCGCCAGTTGTCCATGATGAATTTGAGAATATAGGCCTTGATCCAGAAGGAAGCGTAGTAGGAAAACTTGATGCCCTTGTCGGGGTCGAATTTCTTCACGGCGCGCAGGAGACCGACATTCCCTTCCTGAATGAGGTCGAGGACGTTCTGCATCCAGCGGCGCTGGAAATCCATGGCAATGCGCACCACAAGGCGCAGATGGGAGGAAATGATGCGAAAGGCAGCCTTCGGGTCGCCCGTATCGCGCACGCTTCGCGCGAGGGCGAGTTCTTCTTCCGGCTCCAGCAGGGGAAATTTGCTGATTTCCCGAAGGTAGCTCTGGAGCGTATCGCGGACGGAGATGCTGGGCAGATTCCCCGAGGAAACGGCGGGAAGCCCGCTGTCCACATCGATAATCTGGCCGCCGCCGTGCAGGTCTCCGTGTTCCGGGAACGGCAGCTCATCGACAAGCTCTCCCTCAATGGACTGGTCGGAACCGTCCGCCATGAGTTCGGGAAATTCGTCTTCCAGTTCGGCGTCTTCAGAAGCGTCTTGAGAAGCGTCTTGGGAAGTGTCCTGGGAAGCGTCTTGGGCAGAAGCGGAGGTTTCGCCGTCCGGGGAGAGGCCGGGCAGGACGTAAGTTTTTTCTTCAGCAGCGTTGGCGGAGTCTGTTTTGTTTTCGGGAATAACTAGGGTATCCGCTGAGCTGCGGATTCCGCGCACAGGTTTCTTATTTGCATGGGAGGCCGCTTCGTCCTTGGGAGAAAGCGGAGCGGCCGAGCCTTTGTCAGAAGTTTTTGCCATACCTGAAATCCTTATACAGTCAAAACATTCGGGACCTCACTCCCGTTTGCCGCTTTTCAGCTTACAGTTTAAGGTTGGCGTTTTCAACGATTTTCAGTACACCTAAAGGAGTCCGCGGCACTTCCGGTCTGCGGACGCCTATGAAAGGGAAAAGAAGGAGTCCTTCATGTGTGGCATTTCGCTTCATGCAGCCCGCCGAGCGCTGTGCGTATTGCTTGCCGGCGCGTTTTTTGGTACGGCTTTGCCTTGCAGGGCCTGGGCTGACGAACCTGTCTCCGTGGCCGCGCCGGGCTACGGCGCTGCTTCTTCCACGCCTTCCGCTTCGTCTTCGCAGAACACGGGTTTGAAGGCCGTGCACACTTCAGAGCTTCTGGACGTGCTTGCCGCCGCGCACGGCAAGGTTATCCTGGTCAACTTCTTTGCTGCCTTCTGCGGCCCTTGCCGCCGTGAGATTCCCGAACTCATGCGCATGAGAAAGGAAATCTCCGAAGAAGACCTCGTGATCATTGGCGTGGCCATCGACGAAACGATCCGCGAGGCGGATGCCTTCGTCCGCAAGATGAAGATTGCGGACGCCTACCCCGTCTATTATGGCGGCGAGGAGCTGGCCCGTGCCTACCGCATTGACGCCATCCCGTTCAACGTCATTTACAATCGGGAAGGGCGCATTGAGGCAAGCGAGGCCGGATATGTGCCGAGCGTGGAAATGAAGCAGTTCCTCATGGGACTGATCAGGCGCTGAGGTTACGCCATGGAACTGAAGCCGGTATTCAGTGCGGACGCCATCCAGCGCCGCGTTCGGGAAATGGCGGCGGAGATCGATGCGCTGTACGGAGATGAGCCGCTCGTGGTCATCTGTGTGCTCAAGGGCGCATTTTTCTTTTTCAGCGACCTCGTGCGGGCCATGAACAAGGAAGTCGCCATCGACTTCGTGCGCCTGGCCAGCTATGGCAGCGGAACGGAGAGCAGCGGCCATGTCCAGCTCACCAAGGACGTGGAACTTTCGCTGGAAGGGCGTCACGTCCTCATCGTGGAAGACATTGTCGATACGGGAAGATCCATGGACTTCTTCATCAGTTGCTGCCAGGCGCGCGGCGCGGCTTCCGTCCGGCTGGCAGTGCTGATCGACAAGCTGGAACGGCGGGAAGTCTCGGTTCATACAGACTTCGCGGGCTTCTCTCTGCCTGGCGGGTTCCTTGTCGGCTATGGTCTGGATTGTGAAGAGAAATACCGGACGCTGCCCGCCGTTTACGAATTGACCGGGTGCTGACCTTGGCTTAAGATGAGGAAAGAGCGTCTGAGCTATACAGAAGGGGGATTGCCATGAATGTCACCTGTCCGCAGTGCGGAACCGTATATCGTCTGCCCGAAGGCGCGGCGAAGCCCGGAGCCAAGCTGCGCTGCTCCGTATGCCGTCACATCTTTCTGCTTCCCGAAATTCAGGAGGGAGACGGGTTCGGCGGCGGACTGTCGTTGGATGCTGCAAGTTCCCCGATAATGAAGGAACAGCGCGGGAACGGAGAGCTTGCCAGTGCTTTGGGGAACGTTCCCGGCGGAGACGGCGGTCTGTCACTTGCTGGCGGCGGGGAGACAGTGCGCGACAGCACGAGGTCCGCTTCAGTATCCAGCGGCCCGCTCTTGCCGGAAAACGGTCTTGATCTGGCTATCGGCGCCAACGCGCCCGCAGAGGAAGGACGGCAGGGGCTTCATCTTGACGGAGAAACTCACCCGTCAGGAGGCCTGGAGATGCCCCAAAGCCGGAAGCCCCGCTTCCAGGGGCTGTTCACAATGCTTCTTTGCGTGATCATGGTTGCCGGCGGCTGGTGGATGTGGGAAAATACCCCGTATCTGGACGGCTTCAAACAGCTTATCTCTCCATACACGAACGGAGAAAAACTGAACACGGAGGCAGCCTCTCCCGTAGCGGGACTGGACCTGAAGGACGTGCGTCAGTACTCCGTGCAGAACAAGAAGATCGGCAGCCTCATCGTCATCGAAGGCAAGGTACACAACGGCGCCTCATCAGCCCGCTCGTTCATCCGCGTGGAAGCGAGCCTCTGCAACAACAGGAAAGAGGTGCTGGCGTCCCAGAAGCAGCTTGCGGGAACAAGCATGAGCCCGTTCCAGCTTGAGGTGCTGGACAGGGAAGAGCTGGAAAACGCCTTGAACAGCAGGCTGGATATCGTTTCCGCAAATATGAACGTGCAGCCCGGGAGTGAGGTTCCCTTCATTGTCGTCTTCACGGATGTGCCGCAGGGAGCCAGCGACTACAACGTGAGCATCGTTGAAGCGGAAATCACCGGAAAGCCGGGCAACCTTACGGAATAGCGCCTGTTTTGTCTGCGCTCCTGCCTGTATGGCGGTCACGGCGGAAGTTTCGGGGACTTATTTCCAAAAACACTTGCCAAGCCTGCGAAACTGACGTATAGCACAGCTTGTTGGCCGAGGTAGCTCAGTTGGTAGAGCAGGGGACTGAAAATCCCCGTGTGGGCAGTTCAATCCTGTCCCTCGGCACCATGAAAAAATACAGGGATTACAGCTCGTTAGCTGCAATCCCTTTTGGTTTTAAGGAAAAACTGACCTGGCAGCTAAGGCCGCTTGTAAGCCGGAGAAAGAAGCGGAACCACCCTGCCACTGAGTGACAAGACAGTTCCGCTTGGACTGGTTACAGGCAAACACGAACGGTTTACGTCAGCGAGATTGTTTCTTACGCCGAAGCGGCAATCAGGGCGAACGGACTTCACATAGATCGGTATGTCCTGGAAATCCTCAAACTGACGGTAAAGCCGGATGACCAATTTTTAATTCTATGGGTTGTTTGATGCGCCACAATGACCTCCAGTTTTCATTTTGATGAACAATGCCCATCAAGGAATGCGTAAAAGAACTAGGCAAAGGCATACATGACAGTATCCAAAAAATTGTAAGAATGATGACGAAGATATATTTTATACTCAGGACAGAATTCTTTTACCTTTAGAGGAATTTCATAAATATCTTCAGGACGATGATATACACAGAGAGCTAATTTTGGCTTTGAATGTTGTATGAGTTTTTTTGCTCCATCCAGAGCGTCTATTTCAGCACCCTCTATATCCATTTTTAATATGGTACAGTCTTCTATGATATCATCTAGTCTAACAAGCTCGCATGGTTTACCATTCCCTGATGAAATAATTTCACATCCGTCAGATTCTCCTTCATATCCGCAAGTTGCCTTAGTGTTTTCTTTATAGACTCCTAGGTTATAAATATTAATTTTGTTTTGTAACTCTTGATTTAGTGAAGATACATTTTTTTTCAAGGTTATAAAATTTTTATTATCCAGTTCAAAGCAATATGCCTTATTGAATTTGCCATGCGTGCAATTTATGAAATCCATTAACGTATCACCGTCAAAACATCCACAATCACAGAAAGTGTCATCATTTCCACATTTCCATATTCCTGTATTGAAATATTCTCCTTCCGTATATAAATTTATAAAAGGAAGACCTGTAGGATATATTAATCCTGATAACATATTTTTAAAAACTAAACATGATTGTTCATCCTCAAAAATACTATAGGCACTTTCAATTTTATTCATGTTATCTCTAAGCCATTTGAAATCCGTGCCCTTGTTATAATAATGAAAGTGGAGTTCGCTGATGTGCATTGATGGAATATCCATAGCATCAAGCTGTTTTTTAATTTTTAAATAAAATTCAACGCCTGTAACTATTATGATAAATACAGGTATATGGTTACTTTTCATAACGCAAATTTCCTCAAGGGAAATGACTTTTCTGCCATTAACCGTTTTCCCCCAGTATTCGCTATTGTTATCAGATAAATAAGAAATAGTACATAATTTGTCTAACCTCTTCCATGTGTCTCGATAAAATTTGCCAAGGCCAAATGCAATGACTGTCTTATTTTTAAGCTTTTCTCTCCAGTTAAAAATTGAAACTTTGTCTTCCTTTTCTGAACGTTCTATAAGAAGTTCGATTTTGCTTGAGATTCTCTCTCTCTCTCTCTCTCTCTCTCTCTCTCTCTCATAAGATGCTCCTTTAATTTGACATGGTTAGAGGTCATAAACCCATGTGCCTGTTTCGGCACTTTAATCCGGCGTGTCACCAAGCATACAGTACGGTTTCGCCGATCGCACCGTCCAGATGGTGTTTGCAGCCAAAACAGTAATCAGGGCGGACAGACTTCAAGTACATCGGTATGGTCCAGAAATCCTCCAGTCGGTGGTAAAGGCAGACGGCCAGCTTCGGCTTGCAGCGGCGCAGGAAGTTTTCCGCGCCCTTCAATGCCCTCAGTTCCGCACCTTCGATGTCCATTTTTATGAGTGTCTGCTCCGTAAGGCCTTCGGCTTCAGCCAGAGCATCCAGCCGCACAGTCTGCGCCCATGCCTGATGAGCGGTCTTAAAAATACTGAAACTTTCCCCCGGACCAATTTCATCTTTCCCGTAGGCAAAGCCCGTGTCGTCATCCCACACTCCGGCATTGTGGCAGCGGATTTTACACCGTTCCTCTTCCGGCAGGGCCGAGACTGCGTCAAGGAGAGCCGTATAATTGCTGGGAGCGATCTCGAAGGCGTGTATCGCCCGAAAACGATGGTGGGCGGCTTCCAGAAAGCGCATAACGGTATCGCCGTTATACGCGCCGCAGTCGAGGAAGACGTCCTCTGAGCTGAGGGTGAAGAATCCATGGGAAAAATATTGATCATTGGTAAAGAGGTCGTGCAGGGAGGCTTCCGCATACTGAGGCGCGATGCGCCGGCAGAGCACGTTGGCATAGACACGGCGTGACCAGTCGTCCCCTAGCATGTCGTACACGTCAAGAATACGGTTTGTAGCAAACCATTCGCGTGACCGCGGCATTTCGCAGATCAATTCAAGACTCCAGTCCAGGAAGCTCAAACGAGGTACTCCCATAGCATCGAGCTGATTTTCAATCGCCTGGGGCTGTCCGACGAGAGGGATGGCCACGACGTCAGGCAGCGCGGCAAGTTCGTCCGGCGAAATGCAGGGAAGTCCATGCAGGATCTGGCCCCATTTTTGTGGGTTGTTGTCACAGACGTGGGTGACATGCAGGCGCTCCTTCAGCTTCCAGGGGTCAAGGGCTTCCTCAAAAAAACGTCCGGTTCCGAAGAGCACAACATTTTTTGCACGTTCCACAATATTCAGCTTGCTGAAGCTGCCGCTCTCCAGGGCACTGGCAACCGCCGTAGCCAGATTCTCTCTCTCTCTCTCTCTCTCTCTCTCTCTCTCTCTCATAAGATGCTCCTTTAATTTGACATGGTTAGAGGTCATAAATCCATGTGCCTGTTTCAGCTCTTTAATCCGGCTTGTTACCATGCGTACAGTACGGTTCCCCAAAACTCACCGTCGGAATGGTGTCTTACGCCAAAGCGGTAATCAGGGCGGACGGACTTCAAGTACGTTGGTATGGCCCAGAAATCCTCCAGTCTGTGGTAAAGGCAGACGGCCAGCTTCGGTTTGCAGCGGCGCAGGAAGTTTTCCGCGCCCTTCAATGCCCGCAGCTCTGCACCTTCGATGGCCATTTTTATAAGTGTCTGCTCCGTAAGGCCTTCGGCTTCAGCCAGAGTGTCCAGCCGCACAGTCTGTGCCCGTGCCTGATGATCCGTCTTGAGAATACTGAAACTTCCCTCCGGCCCCAGTTCTTCTTTCCCGTAGACAAAGCCCTTGTCGTCATCCCATACCCCGGCGTTGTGGCAGCGGATTTTACACCGTTCCTCTTCCGGCAGAGCCGAGACTGCGTCAAGGAGAGCCGCATAATTGCCGGGAGCGATCTCGAAGGCGTGTACCGCCCGAAAACGATGGTGGGCGGCCTCCAGAAAGCGCTTAACGGTATCGCCGTTATACGCGCCGCAGTCGAGGAAGACGTCTTCCGAACCGAGGGTGAAGAATCCATGGGCAAAGTATTCATCGTCGGTAAAGAGGTCATACAGGGAGGTTTCTACATACTGCGGTGCGATGCGCCGGCAGAGCACGCTGGCATAGACACTGCGCGACAGGTCGTCTTCCAGCATGTCGTACACGTCAAGAATGCGGTTTTCGGCAAACCATTCGCGTGACCGCGGCATCTCGCCGAGCAGTTCAAGAGTCCAGTCCGTGAAATTCAAGCGAGGTACACCCATAGCGTCGAGTTGATTTTCAATCGCCCGTGTCTGTCCGACGAGAGGGATGGCCACCACGTCAGGCAGCGAGGCAAGTTCTTCCGGTGAAATGCAGGGAAGTCCATGCAGGATCTGGCCCCATTTTTGCGGATTATTGTCACAGACGTAGGTGACATGCAGGCGTTCCTTCAGCTTCCAGGGTTCAAGGGCTTCCTCAAAAAAACGTCCGGTTCCGAAGAGCACAACGTTTTTTGCACGCTCCACAATATTCAGCTTGCTGAAGCTGCCGCTCTCCAGGGCACTGGCAACTGCCGCAGCAAGATTTTCTCTCTCCCGCTTTTTCTCGTTTTCTCTCTCTTTCAAGGGGTTCAATCTTAAAAAATTACCAGCAGTTAGTATGTTGGATGAATATCGAATGCAATATATTTTACATAGATCATACAACATTTTTGAAAATTCTTTCACCATATTTATTAATTCAACTCGCTTTGCTTTTATATTATGTTTTAATATTTGTATGGTTGCATGTGAAGCATACATATTTTTCATAATCTTATAATATAATTTTGTATTACCATTCCATGATTCAGGATATTGTTCAGTTGTATATATTACATTCATATCAATTCGTGTTACATATTTATTTATTTTTTTAATTTCATATCCATCCTTATTGAAAGAATCAGTATGAATAATATATAGCATATTAATGTTTTTTTTGGGAAATTTATTAGCTAATTTATAATATTGATCTAATAAATATTCATTATCAAATCCATTGTCGCGAGCAATAAATACGAAAAGTATATTTTTATTTTTATTAATTTCGCTATATAATCTATTTACTCTTCTTATATATCTATTTTTTACATCTTCAAATTGTTTTTCAAATGGTATTTTAGATGTAAAAGCATGTTTATACTGCAATCCAGTTCTTTTATTTACAATCCATAAATTCCATGTGTCGTTTTCTTGATTATTGCCTCTATTTTCAAAATCCTCAAAATTAAAAAAATTATTAAAATCATTACAAATTAAATCAACTTTTACGGATAAGCCTCCTTTTCCTGTAATTTCTTCAATAATTCCAGCAGACCAATCAAAAGGGTATGATTCTCTCTGTAAGGACAATCTTCTCAATGCAGTACTTGTAATACAATATTGTCCAAGTGAAACCACCAAATCATAATACTTCATAAAAAATCCCTCCGTATTGCTGTTAACGAGCGTAGCAGACAGTGTCCCATACGCAGTCCGAATGATGACGCAGGAAAAAACGGTATTCCTTGTTCAGGCTTTTTAACAGTAAAGGAACATTCCATAGATCGGAAAAATGGTGATAGCAGGAAATTGCGCACTTGGGCTTTTGCGTGGAGATCAATGTGCTGCTTCCTCGCAGAGCCGCCATTTCACTTCCTTCTATGTCCATCTTTATGAAAGTTATCCGTTTTCCCTCAAGGTCACGATCCAGGGGAACCAGTTCCACGGTCTGATCTCCATCCTTGCAGATACTTGTCCCGCCGCTGGAGCTTCCTCCTACGGAAACGGTTTCTTCCTTATCTGATACGCCTTTCGGGATGACAAATATCTTGTCGCTGTTTGGTGTTGACTCGGCGCAGGCTTTCAGTTTCAGAAAATTTTCCTTGTCGAATTCATACGCATAGACAGCATCGAATTGATTATCCACAGCGTCCAGGAAAGAACTCAGCGAGTCCCCGTCGAACGCTCCGGCATCGACAAGACATTCATGCTCACCTATATCGAAGATAGTCCTGTCCCAGTAGGAAGTGCCAAAGGGCATCAATTCGCCGTATCTTCGAGTAGAGTATTGAGGCGCTATGCGATTGCAGACAACGTCGGCAAATATATTTTTTGAAACTTCATCTTCAAAGAGACGATAGGCACGCAGCATATGTTCTTTTTGAGCTTTAAACCATGCTCCTTCCAGTTTATGATCAAAGACACTGAGTTCAAGATCTCCAAGCGTGCAGAAGGGGATTCCGTGCTGCCGGAGTTTTTCTTCCATGTCTTTCCAGTTCGAGTTCAGCAAAACCACAAAAGGATCGTCAAGTTCTGCCACCTGTTCAGGGGAGTACTCCGGCAGGTTCAAAAAGGAACCTTTCGGAGTCCCGCACAGCGCGGTAAGGTTAACAAGGCCGTTGTTCTTTACATAATTTTCAAAAAAATCCACGCTTCTTGGCGAAAATCCCCTGCTGGCGAAAACAAGATTTTTTGCAAACCTTGTCCTTTCCCTGTAATATTTTTCATGGTCATACATGGCATAATTTGAAGAGGCCGCGTACTCGAAGGCCGCAGAAAGCCGCTCTTCGTTTGTCATGGCCGCAAGAGAGTGGCTGCGGATGAAAACGGGGGGATCGCCAAGAGCGCTGCGAAAAATTTTCAGTGTCAGCATATCGGAGAGCACGTTGAACCCTGCCTTCTCTGCGAGAACTCGCAATTTTGCACGCAACACGTTGTTTCCGATGCAAATGATAATAGTACAGTTCTCTCTCTCTCTCTCTCTCTCGACTATCTTATCTGCTAATGGTGTGTAAACAGGTGTACCTTTGCAATATTTAATATTTTCCGCATTTTTATCCCAGAAGCATAAAACGTGCATATTATTACCTGCACAATATTCATATACTTTATTTCCAAGGTAATCAGCACCCCACAAAATGTATGCCGTATCATTCATACATGTTTCTCCTTTAAGGTTTGCGGCATTTTCGGAAGTTCCTCAGATGTTGCGCACGTTTTACCATGCGTACAGTACGGTTCCGCCGATCGTGCCCTTTTGATGGTGTTTGACGCCGAAGCGGTAATCAGGACGGACGGACTTCACATACATCGGTATGGCCCAGAAATCTTCCAGCCTGTGGTAAACGCAGACGGCCAGCTTCGGCTTGCAGCGGCGCAGGAACTTTTCTGCCCCCTTCAAGGCCCTGAGTTCCGCCCCCTCGATGTCCATTTTTATAAGCGTCTGCCCGGTAAAGCCTTCGGCTTCAGCCAGAGTGTCCAGCCGCATAGTCTGCGCCTGCGCCTGATGCTCCGTCTTGAGGATACTGAAACTTTCCCCTGTTCCCCGTTCTTCTTTCCCGTAGGCAAAGCCCTTGTCGTCATCCCACACTCCGGCGTTGTGGCAGCGGATTTTACTCCGTTCTGCTTCCGGCAGGGCCGAGACCGCGTCAAGAAGAGCCGTATAATTGCCAGGGGCGATTTCGAAGGCGTGTATCGCCCGAAAATGGTGGTGGACGG
Organism: uncultured Mailhella sp.; assembly: GCF_947631555.1. GTDB lineage: Bacteria > Desulfobacterota > Desulfovibrionia > Desulfovibrionales > Desulfovibrionaceae > Mailhella. Next base: position 22,752 of record NZ_CANRLT010000036.1, read on the forward strand.
CTTCCAGAAAGCGCTTAACGGTATCGCCGTTATACGCGCCGCAGTCGAGGAAGACGTCTTCCGAACCGAGGGTGAAGAA
>NZ_CANRLT010000037.1 GCF_947631555.1 uncultured Mailhella sp.
CTTTTCCATATCCATGCTCAGCCGCCTGCCTGTACCATTCTAAAGCCTCGGTATCGTCTTTAGAGACACCTCGGCCATATTCGTACATCAAGCCCAATGTATATTGTGCTGACACATTTCCTTTTTCAGCCGCCTGCCTGAGCCTTTCAATAGCTTTTCCATATCCATGCTCAGCCGCCCGCCTGTACCATTCTAAAGCCTTGGCATCGTCTTTGGAGACACCTCGGCCATATTCATACACCAAGCCCAAAATATATTGTACAGTTGCATTTCCTCGTTCCACAATCTGTTGGACTTCTTTGACAACTCTTTTATCCCCTTTTTCAGTCGCCTGCTGGAACCATTCGATAGCTTTTTCATGCCCCTGAGCTGCCGCCTGACTGTACCATTCCAAAGCCTTGGTGTTATCTTTGAAGACTCCTCGACCATTTTCATACATTAAGCCTAAAATATATTGTGCTGAAGCATTTCCTCCTCCTGCAACCTGTTTAAGCCATTCAATAGCTTTTTCATGCCCCTGAGCTGCCGCCCGCCTGTACCATTCCAAAGCCATGGTGTTATCTTTGAAGACTCCTCGACCATTTTCATACATCAAGCCCAAACTATATTGCGCAGAGGCATTCCCGCTTCCAGCCGCATGCCGAAGCCATTCAATAGCTTTTCCATATCCATGCTCAGCCGCCCGCCTGTACCATTCTAAAGCCTCGGTATCGTCTTTGGAGACACCTTGACCGCTTTCATACATCAAGCCTAAAATATATTGTGCAGTTGCATTTTCTCTTTCTGCAACCTGTTGAACAACTTCAACAGCTCTTTCATTCCCTTGTTTAGCAACCTGCAGGAGCCGGTCGATAGCGTTTTCATGTCCCTGCCAGGCTGCCTGACTGTACCATTCCAAAGCCTTAGCCTCGTCTTTAGAGACACTTCGACCATTTTCATACATCAAGCCTAAAATATATTGTGCTGAAGCATTTCCTCCTCCTGCAACCTGTTTAAGCCATTCAATAGCTTTTTCATGCCCCTGAGCGGCCGCCCGCCTGTACCATTCCAAAGCATTTGTGTTGTCTTTGGAGACGCCTCGACCATTTTCATACATCAAGCCCAAACTATATTGTGCAGAGACATTCCCGCTTCCTGCCGCTCGCCGGAGCCATTTTATAGCTTTTTTATGCCCCTGAGCTGCCGCCTGACTATACCATTCCAAAGCCTTGGCATTGTCTTTGGAGACACCTCGACCATTTTCATACACCAAGCCCAAACTATATTGTGCAGAGGCATTCCCGCTTCCAGCCGCCTGCAGGAGCCATTTTATAGCTTTTTCATGTCCCTGCCAGGCCGCCCGGCTGTACCATTCTAAAGCCTTGGTATTGTTTTTGGAGAGTCCTTGACCATTTTCATACATCAAGCCCAAACTATATTGCGCAGTGGCATTTCCGCTTCCAGCCGCCTGCAGGAGCCCCTCGATAGCTCCTTTGCGTACTTGCTCATCAGCTTTTTCAAACCATTCTAAAATGTTAGTATTGTCCTGCGAAACTCCGCGACCCTTAAAATACATCAATCCTAAGTTAATCTGTGCATGGGTATATCCTTGTTCAGCAGCTTTTCTATACCACTTTACAGCCATTACGTCATCTTGGGGAACACGTCGCCCCTGCTCATACAATACGCCCAAAGTATATTGTGCAGACGTAATCCCTTTTTCGGCCGCCTGCAGAAGCCATTCAAGCGCTCTTTTATGCCCATGCTCGGCCGCTTGCCTGTACCATTCCAAAGCCTTGGCATTATCTTTAAAGACACCTCGACCACGTTCATACATCATGCCCAAAGTATATTGGGCAGACGCATTCCCTCTTCCAGCCGTCTGCAGAAGCCATTCGACAGCTTTTTCATGCCCCTGCCCGGCCGCCTGACTGTACCATTTTAAAGCTTGGGTTTTATTTCGAGGAACACCGCAGCCATTTGCATACATCTGACCCAATGCAGTCTGCGCAGGGGCATACCCCTGTTCCGCCGCCTTCGTATACCATATGGCAGCCTCGGCATCATCCTGCGGAACACCGCGGCCATTTGCATATATTTTGCCCAGGGCATACTGTGCGTTGGCATAGCCCAGTTGAGCCCCTCGCCTGAACCATTCAAGCGCTTTGGCATCATCTTGGGGAGCGCCGCGGCCGCTTGCGTACAGCTTCTTCAACGTCTCCTGTGCGTCCGCATTCCCCTGTTCAGCTGCCTTTGCATACCATTCAGCTGCCGTGACGACATCACTCTGAGGAACTCCTCTGCCCTGTTCATACATTCTGCCCAGGGCATACTGAGCACGGGCATAGCCACGAAGAGCCGCCTTTCTGTACCAATCAAGAGCCCTGACGTCATCCTGAGGAAGGCCAGTGCCTCCTTCAAATCTTCTGCCCATCTCGTACTGTGCGGGAGCATAGCCCTGGTGAGCCGCCTTCCTGTAAAGGTCAAGCGCCTTGCCATCATTCTTTAAAACGCCACGGCCTCTTTCATACATCTTGCCAAGGTGATACCGGGCATCAGCATCCCCCTGCTCCGCAAGTTGCCTGTAACGTTCAGCCTTTCCGGCTGCGTCCTGAGAGTTCTGTTTTTCGCTTGCCATATACTTCCCCAGGCCTTGTATCCTGCGGCAGGCAGGGTGCGGTCCGCTCCGGCGCTTCGTCCGTGCGGCGTTTCTCCAGGCTATTCGGTGCCCGGTTCCAGGACGCCGTCCTCAAGGGCGAGGGCGCGCAGGAAGGCGTTGTTCCAGGAGTGGCCGGAGCAGCGCACCGTGAAGGCGCCGCGCAGGGGCGTGCCGAACATGGCCATGTCGCCGATGAAGTCAAGGATCTTGTGCCGGACAAACTCGTCGGGGAAGCGGAGACCGCCATCGTTGACCACGCCTTCATCGCCCACGACCACCACGTTTTCCAGAGAGCCTCCGCGGGCCAGTCCGCGGCTGCGCAGGTATTCCACTTCCCGAAGGAAGCCGAAGGTGCGGGCGCAGGCGATCTCCCGCGCAAAGCTCTCCGGCGTGATGTCCAGCGCCAGACGCTGCTCGCCGATGGCGGGGTGAGGAAAGACTATGGTATAATCTACGCGAAAGCCATGGCCGGGCGCGGCCTCTATGCTCTTGCCGTCCTTTGTCATGGCGAAGGGCCGGGCGATGCGGGCCACGCGGCGGGGGGCGGACTGTGCGCGGATGCCCGCCTTCTGCACAGCCTCCGCCACCAGGCGGGCCGAACCGTCCAGAATGGGTACTTCGGAAGCGAAGACGTGCAGCTCCACGTTGTCCACGCAAAGCCCGTACAGGGCCGCCAGAATGTGTTCGATGGTGGAGACGCTCACCGCGCCGTCGCTCACAGTGGTGGCAAGTTCAGTCGTGCTCACGGCTTCAGGGCGCAGGGGAATGACATGCACGCCGTCTTCGGCATGGACGTGAAAGACAAGGCCCGTCTCTTCGGGGGCCGGCCTGAGTTCCATGTGAACGTCTTCCCCGGAATGCAGCGAAATCCCTTTCAGGGGAACCGTTCCCCCCAGCGTCGTTTGCGGCATGGTCAAACTCCTTCGGCCCGCGCTCCGGCGGGCTGCCGGTTTTCCGCTTCCGGCCCCCTGCTGCGGGGGCGTTGCGTTTCCGGGCGGCTTTTGCGGACGGTGGAAAGAAAGCGATCCCGCCCGGCAAGATCCCGCCCCGTGCGAACGTCTTCCCAATCCTGCGCCTCGCACAGGCTCCGGCAGGCCCCGCCCTGAAGCCATCCGTGTTCCATGAACAGGCGGCCGCCCGGTTTGAGCAGCCTGCGCGCCGCGCCCACCACAGCCGAGGCAAGCGTGAGGCCGGAAGGCCCGGCCGCCAGCGCTGTGCGCGGCTCAAAATCCCTGACCTCCGGCGCAAGTCGGGCGTATTCGTCTTCCGTCACATAGGGCGGATTGCTGACGATGAGATCGAAGCTCTCCGCCTCAAAGGGCAGCACCTCCGTCACATCGCCCTTCAGGAAGGCCAGCCGCTCCGCCACAGCCCAGCGGCGGGCGTTGCGCCAGGCAACGGCCAGCGCCTCCTCGGAAATGTCCACGGCCGCCCCGCTCCACAAGGGCCGTTCGGCCGCCAGGGTCACGGCGATGCAGCCGCTGCCCGTGCCGATGTCCAGAAAGCGCACGGCAGACGCCGCGTCAAAGGCGTCCAGCGCGGCGTTCACAAGGTCTTCCGTCTCCGGCCGCGGGATAAGAGTGGAGCGGTTCACCTCCATGCTGCGGCCGTAAAATTCCCGGTGTCCCAGCAGGTAGGCCAGAGGCTCGCCCCGCAGGCGGCGTTCCCGCAGTCCGTTCAGGCGGGCTTCCTCATCCTCCCGCAGCACCTCGCTATCGTGCGCGATGAGTGCGGGACGCTCCAGGCCGAGGACATGGCAGAGCAAGAGTTCCGCCGCCCATGCCGGAGCTTCGGTGCCGGCCAGCAGGCCCAGCGTTTGTCTTTTCCATTCGCGGCGCGTCATCATGACGGCAAGACTAGCACAGGCGCAGGGCAAGGACAAGAAAACCCTTCAGCCGTCAAAGCCGCTGTCTTCCGGCAGGTCGCTGCGGTTTGCCCAGGCCCGCGCCAGCTCATCGCAGCGCTCGTTCTCCGTATGCCCGGCATGTCCCTTGAGCCAATGAAAGCGCACCTCGTGACGTGCGAGAACTTCGGCCATGCGCCGCCACAGATCCTGATTCTTCACGGGCTTTTTGGCCGCCGTGCGCCAGCCGTTTTTCTGCCAGCCTTCCAGCCAGCGGTCACGGATGGCCCTGGAGACGTACTGCGAATCCGTGTACAGCTCCACGGCGCACGGCGTTTTGAGCGCCGAAAGCGCCTCCAGCACGGCGAGGATCTCCATGCGGTTGTTCGTGGTGCGGGCAAAGCCGCCGCCCATTTCCCGCCGGGCTGTCCCGGAAGGCCCTTCGCAGGTGAGTACGGCAGCCCAGCCGCCGGAACCGGGGTTTCCCAGGCAGGAGCCGTCGGTGTGGATGGTTACGGTCTTCATGGCGTTCCTTGAGCTGCGGCGCGGGCGTCGCTGATGATCTTTCTGCCGTTGTGGTGCAGCAGATATTGCGAAGTGTAGTAAAAATCCATGGCTTCCTGCCGCATGGCCGCGGCCCGTTCGGGCTGCTCACGGCTCAGGTCTGCGGGCGTTCCGCCTGACGGGTGTTCATCCAGCCGGTAAAGACCTTCCAGCGTGGGCCGGATGAGGTAGACGTAACCGTCCTTCACCAGGCAGCGCTCATGGTCGCCCATGCTCACGAAGGCCGCCGCGTCCCTGTCATTTTCCGGGTCGAGCAGATCCCTGCCCAGGGTGTTGGTGTAGAAATCCAGCCCGGCAAGCGAGGCCATGGTGGGCAGCACATCCAGCTGCGTGTGCGGAGCAGGGTTCACGCCGGGGCGGATCTGGCCGCCGGGTGCGTACAGGAAGAGCGGGACATGCCACGCCTGCAGGTTGCAGGCCCTGACCGCCGGAGTGAGGTTGCCGGAATTGCCGTTCAGACCGTGGTCGCCGAAGACCGCGAACACCGTGTCCTTGAACCACGGCTGGCGGCTGGCCTTGGCAAAGAAGCGGCGCAGGGCGTGGTCGGCGAGGTTCAGGGAGCGGAACTCCGCCGCACTGTCAAAGCCGTACCAGGCCAGCGCTTCGGGGCCTGGCTCCGGCGGCAGAACATAGCCTTCGTTGTCGTCCGGGATGGTGTAGGGCCGGTGGAAGGACGCCGTCTGGATCACCGCGATGAAGGGTTTGGATCCGCGGGTGAGCACGTCCGTGCCTTCCCGGAAAAGGGCAATGTCCGAGATGCCCCACACGTCCACATTCCGGGCTTCCCAGGCGGATTCCTCCAGAAGCCGGAGTCCCGTGGTGTTGTACTGAAGCAGGCCGCGGATGTTGGCCCAGTTGGCGTTTCCGCCGATCATATAATATTTTTCATAGCCCTTAAACTCGTTGAGCAGCGTGGACTGATCCACCAGCCTGGGATTGCGCGAGGTCGTGCCGCCGCTGTGGTTGACATCCGGCACCCCGCTGATGGTGGTGAACACGGCGCGGGCCGTGGTGCGGGCGGGCGCGTAGAAGCAGGGAAAGTACAGGCTTCTTTCCGCCAGCTCCTTCAGGAAGGGCGTGGGATCTATGTCCCTGCCCAGAGCTTCCGGCATGGAGGGCGCGAGGGACGTGCGCTCCCAGCACAGGGACTCCATGATGATAATGACGATGTTCAGGCGCTTCCCCGTTCTGCCGGGGAAGTGCCGGACGTAGGTCAGCGGCTCTGATCCTTCGGGCAGGCGCAGATAGCGGGCCATGCGCGGCCAGGCTTCGCGGGTGGCCTCCACGTCGGGCGGGATGGCCTTGCCGTAATTGCGGGTATCGTAAAGGTTCTGGATGGGATTGACGGCCAGGAGCGCGATGTTGGCATCGGGGCTGAAAAAGGCGTTGCTCCAGCGCAGCGGGAAGAGATTGGAACTGATCTGCCCATATCCGGCCACGAAAAGCATGACCAGAGAGAGCACGGTGATGAGCGCCCGCCGCTTCCGGGAGCAGCCCGAACCGAAGAGCGCGCCCCGCGGCCGCACGGGGCAGACGCGGTGGCGGCGCAGAAAGGCGGCAAAGCCCCGGACGTACAGAAAGACAAAGACCGCATAGCCCGCGGCGATGAGCAGGACGGGATAGCTCTGCCAGACCATGCGCACCGATTCCGAGGGGTCTTCCAGAAAGACAGTGGCCCCCATGTCGATGTGCTGGTGCAGGTAGAAGAAGAAGCCGAAGTCGAAGATGTAGATAAGCGCCGCGCCCGCGGCCATAAGCCCCGTGACGAGGCAGAGCAGGCTCCGCGCCAGGGAGCGCCCTTCCCCGCTGACCGCCTGTTCCAGCCGCGGCCAGAGCAGGCAGAAGGACAGGGGCAGGGCCATGAACACGGCTATGCGCATGTCGAACTTCAGGCCGATGTACAAGGCCCGGGCAACGCTTGCGCGGTCGCTGATCTCCGGCAGCAGGAAAAAAAGCAGGGCCAGGCGGGCGGCGAAAAACAGGGCCGCGTTGACCAGCAGGAAGGCGGCGATGTCCGCAAGCGGCTGAAGGGAGGTCTTTGAGGAACGGGAGAGCATGCCGGCTCCTTGACTGCGGCGGGCGGGAAAGCCGCTCACACGCGATCCACGTACAGGCGTTCCAGAAATTCCTCCATCGCCTGATCCATCCGGCTGATGAACGGCGCAAGCTCAAAGCGCCTGCGGCAGCTGGAACACTGCATATAGGCTTCGTGGCAGGTGCGGCGTATGTCCAGAAGCTCGCCGCACACCGGGCATTTCAGCGTGGTTCTCGCCTCGCGGGGTGCGAAAAGGAATGACATGGGGAACCTCCAGGTCCCGGACAGCTTCGCGGCCCCGGCGCTGCGGATGGGGCGGCGCTGCCCGCGGACGGTCTTACAGGGGCTGGCGGTACTGCAGTGACTGACGGAGCGTTTCGCGGTCCATGTATTTGACCTCAGCCCCCAAGGGAATGCCCTGCGCCAGCCGCGTGATGCGCACATCGGGGAAGCGGGAAGCGACCTGATCCCGGACATAGGTAGCCGTGGCCTCCGCCTCCGCTGTTGCGCCAAGGGCCAGAATCAGCTCCCTGACCTGCCCTTCCGCCAGACGGGTGTGCAGGCGCTCCATCTCCAGGGCTTCCGCCGGGCTGTGATCCAGCGGCGCGAGCAGGCCGCCGAGTATCATGTAGAAGCCCTTGTAAAAATTTCCTTCCTCAAGGGTGAGCATACTGTCCCATTCCGCCACCAGGCAAAGCTGCGCCGGGTCGCGGACGGGATCCGCGCACAGGGGGCAGGGATCGGAATCCGCAAGCCCTCCGCAGCGGCTGCACAGGTGCAGGGCATCGCGCAGTTCGTACACGTTCCGGCCAAGCTGCCGGACTTCGGCCTCCGGCCATTTGAGCAGGGTCATGGCCGCGCGCATGGCGGACTTCGGACCCAGCCCGGGCAGGCGGGCAAGCTGTTCCACCAGGAGTTTCAACGGTTCAGGGATGCGCTGCACAATGTTTCCTTTTTAAAGATGAGAAATGCGCCTATTTCACCAGTTTTCCCAGACGGCGCAGGCGGGGGGTGTGGGTTTCGCCGTCCCAGGACCAGTAGATGCGCCACGCCTTGCCGTGTATGGCGGCACGCGGGACAAAGCCCCAGGCGCGGGAGTCTTCGGAATTGTCGCGGTTGTCGCCCATGACGAAGAAGGAATCTTCGGGCACCGTGACCGGTCCCACGTTGTCCAGCCTCCCGATGAGGTGCGGATAGAGCTGCTGGATATAGTCCTCATGCACCGGCTCGCCGTTGCGGTAGAACTGCTTGTTGCGCATTTCCACCACGTCGCCGGGCCGCCCGACCACGCGCTTGATGTAGTCCACGCTGGGGTCGCGGGGATACTTGAAGACAATGATGTCGCCGATTTCGGGCGCGTCTCTGCGAAAGAGAAAGGTGTCCGTGAAGGGAATCTTCACCCCGTAAGCGAACTTGTTGACCAGAAGGTAGTCTCCGATCTGCACGGTCTGGAGCATGGAGCCGGAAGGAATGGTGAACGCCTGCACCACAAAGGTGCGCAGCACCAGGGCGAGGAGCAGGGCGGAGAACAGGGCGTTAAAGTATTCCTTCAGCGGAGAGCGGCGTTTTTTTTCTGTTTTTTCAGTCATCAGGCATCATCATACATCATGGGGCCAAAGCCCGGTTGGGAACGTTGAACAGGGAGGACAACAGACGCACAGTAGCACGGCGGCAGGCTCCGCGCAAGACAAGACGCCCCGCCTTCCGGCGGACGTTCCGGCGCGGGCGCACTTGCGCCGGCCGTTCAAGTGTGGCACATTCTTTCTGCATCCTGCTTCCTGCATCCTGAAAGAAGAACGGAGGCTTTCCATGATTCAGATTCCGCAGGGTTTCCGTCTGGCCGCGGCCAACGCCGATTTCCGTGGCAAGAAGCTCGGCCGCAGCGACCTCGGTCTCGTCGTCAGCGATACGCCCGCCGTCGCTGCGGGTGTCTTCACCACCAATCTTTTCCGGGCCGCCCCCGTTCTCGTGTCCCAGGAGCACCTCTCCAGGGGGCATGACCGCATCCGGGCCATAGTCGTCAATTCCGGCCAGGCCAACGCCTGCACGGGCGAACAGGGCCTTGAGAACTGCCGCCTGTCCCTGCGCCTCGTGAGCGATGCCCTGGCGAAAACCGGCGTATCCGTCCCCCCTGAAGCCATGCTTCCCGCCTCCACCGGCGTCATCGGTGCGCACATGGACATGGAGAAATGGGCCGCCGCCGTCCCCGCTCTGGCTGCCTCCCTCGGTCAGGTGGACGTGGAAGGGCTGGTGCGCGCCATGATGACCACCGATGCCTTCCCCAAGATGGCCGGGCGCGAACTTGCGCTTCCCGGCGGCACGGTGCGCCTTGCGGGCGTGGCCAAGGGCGCAGGCATGATCTGCCCGAACATGGCCACCATGATTTCTCTGGTGCTCTGCGATGCCGCCGTGGACGCCGCGGCCTGGGCCGACATGTTCCGCCGCGCCGCAGATGCCACCTTCAACCGCGTGAGCGTGGACGGGGACACCTCCACCAACGATTCCCTTTACGGGCTGGCCAACGGCGCTTCCGGCGTGCGCGTATGCGAAGCCGGCCTGCCGCTTCTGGAAAAGGCCCTCACCGAAGTGCTGGGCGAACTGGCCTACATGCTGGTCAAGGACGGCGAGGGCGCGACCAAGGTCATGCACATCCACGTCACGGGCGCCGCCACGGACGAGGACGCCGAAAAGGTGGCCCGAACGGTGGGTCATTCCCAGCTCGTCAAGACGGCCATGTTCGGCCGCGACCCCAACTGGGGCCGCATCGTGGCCGCCGCAGGGCGCGCCGGGGTGAACTTCGATCCCCTGGCCCTGCGCGTGACCCTGTGCGGGGTGGAGCTGTTCCGCAGCGGGCGTCCCACCGACCTCGACTTCGACGCCCTTCTGGAAGAACCGCTGAAAGCCGTGGATCTGCCTCTGGACATCAGCCTGGGCGACGGACACGGCGAGGCCCGGCTGCTGGCCGCCGACCTCTCCCACGCCTACGTTTCCCTCAACTCGGACTATCGCTCCTGACACCTCGGAGACGGCATGGTCATCGGCGTCCTCACCGTGGAATACGCGCTTCACGGCAACGATTCCCTCAAGGGCAAAAGGCGCGTGGCCAACAGCCTGAAGCAGAAGGTGCGCAACACCTTCAACGTGGCCGTGGCCGAGGCCGGCACGGAGGAATCGCTCACCAGGCTCAGGCTCCAGGTGGTGTCCGTCAGCAACAGCGAACGGCATATGCAGTCGCGCATGGACAAATGCCTCCTCATGATGGAGGCCGTGTGCGAAGAAGAAATGACCTACAGCGACCTCGAGATGTTCCATGACGACTGAAACTCCTGTTCCGGCTGAAGTCCTCAGCGCGCTCCAGGGCTATGAACGCATCCTCCTCGTCTCCCACCTCAACCCCGACGGCGACGCCACGGGTTCGTCCCTGGCCCTGGCCTGGACCCTGCGCGCCCTTGACAAGCAGGTTCTCCTCTATAACGCCAACGGCTTTCCCGGCTATCTGGACTTTCTCCCCCTGCCCTGCCCCGTGCTCACGGATCTTGCGAAGCTCCCCTGCGACCCGCAGCTCATCGTCGCTCTGGACTGCGGCGGAATCCTGCGCCCGGGGGAAGCCGTGCAGCCCCTGCTGAAACGCCTGCCCTCGGTGTGCATCGACCATCATCTTCAGTCCGACAAGGGCTTCGGTTCCCTGGCCAACTGGGTGGAGCCGGACAGGTCCTCCACGGGCGAAATGGCCGCCCTCATCGCCCGCGCTCTGGGTGCGCCCCTGCAGGGGGCTCTGGCCGAAGCGCTCTATGTGGCCATCAGCTCGGATACCGGCAACTTCAGCTTCGGCAATACCACGCCCACGGCGCTGGAAATCGTCTCCGAACTTGCGGCGAACGGCCTGAACATCGCCTCCGTGCGTGAAAAGCTGGAAAACAACTGGACCGAAGCCAAGCTCCGCCTCTGGGGGCGGCTCATGCAGGAAGCCCGCCTTCTGGACGAGGGCAGGTTTGCGGCCTCGATCGTCACGCCAGGCATGCTCTCGGAGTGCCACGCGGCCCGCGAAGACACGGAAGGCTTTGTGGAGCATCTCCGCCGCCTGCGCGGGGTGCGCGTGGCCCTGCTTCTGCGGGAAGAGATGCAGGACGGTGCCCTGAAGACCAAAGCCAGTATGCGCTCTTCCGGCAATGACGATGTGGGCGCTGTGGCCGCCCGCTTCGGAGGCGGCGGGCACCGCAACGCCGCAGGCGCCACCCTGGCCATGGACGCGGAAAGCGCCCTCACCGCCCTTCATCCTGTGATCCGCTCCGTCTGGAACGGCTGAACGTCCTTCCTTCAGGAAAACGCCATGTTTCAATCCACAGCCGCCCCCATCCGCCGACTGACTCCGCAACCGACGGATAGGGGCCGTGCGGATTGCCCCTCCCTTCCCCGTTTCGGCGGCGTGACCATGTTTGCCGGCAGAGCCGGACAAACACGCCGCCTGCGCTATCAGCTCGCGCCTCCGCCGGTTAAGGGAGGGAGAGGTTACTGAATAGGATTTCATCGGCTTCGCCGTTTTGTCGACTACTTTTCCCCCTGAAGTGGGAGGTTTCAAACCACAAAGGAATTTTTGATGAAAAACCTGTCTTTCCATAAAATGCACGGCTGCGGCAATGATTTCATCTTCATCGACAACCGCGAAGCGCGCGTCGCCATCCCGGACATGAGCCTCTGGGCCGTCACGCTGTGCAGCCGCAAAACCGGCATCGGCGCCGACGGTCTGCTCTTCCTCGAAAGCACGCCTGCCGGACGCGAGGGCGACTTCATCTGGCACTTCTACAACGCCGACGGCTCCCGCGCTGAAATGTGCGGCAACGCCTCGCGCTGCGCCTCCTGGCTGGCCGTGGAACTCGGCCTTGCCGGGCCGGAACAGTGCTTTGGCACGGACGCCGGACTCATCCACGCCAGCGTGGACGTGGCAGGCCGGCGCTCGCGGGTGGAGCTGACCCACCCCACGGAACTTGCCCTGCACATCCCCGTGGCCGTGGAAGGCGTCACCTATGATGTGAACTTCGTGAACACCGGCGTGCCCCACGCCGTCCTCCTTTTCCCCGACTGCGGCAAGGCGGACGTGGAGCGGCTGGGGCGGCTCATCCGCTATCATGAACAGTTCGCGCCCCGCGGAACCAACGTGAACTTCGTCACCGTAAACGACCGCACGTCCCTGCATGTACGCACCTACGAACGGGGTGTGGAAGGCGAAACCCTCGCCTGCGGCACGGGCGCGGCGGCTTCCGTCTGCGTGGCCCGCGCCCTGGGCTTGACGGATACGCGCGTGGGTGTCACAACTTCAGGTGGAGAACTCCTCGGTATCGAGCTGAAGGAAGGCTCGGTGTTCCTGTCCGGCGCGGTGGCCCGCGTCTTTACGGGGACGCTGGATCCTTCCCTGGCGCTTCCGGGTTTCTGATATTGCAAGGTGCATCCCCTTTCACCTTTTTCTCGGGAGAACAACCATGCTTCACGGCACAATCACCGCTCTGGTCACTCCTTTCAAGGACGGGCGCATCGATGAAGACGCCTACCGCGCCCACATCGAATGGCAGCTTGAACAAGGCGTCAACGGCCTGGTGCCCTGCGGTACCACCGGCGAATCCGCAACCATGAGCCATGCGGAACACGAGTCCGCCATACGCATCTGCATTGAGCAGGTCCGCGGCCGCGTGCCCGTCATCGCCGGATCAGGCTCCAACAACACCACTGAGGCCATCAGCCTCACACGCTTTGCCAAAAGCGCCGGAGCGGACGCGGCTCTGCTCATCTCTCCCTACTACAACAAGCCCACGCAGGAAGGCATCTTCCGGCACTTCAAGGCCGTGAGCGACGCCGTGGACATCCCGCTCATCGTGTACAACGTGCCCGGCCGCACGGGTTCCAACATCCTGCCCGCGACCATGGCGCGCATGGCCCGCGAGCTGAAGAACGTTGCGGGCTGCAAGGAGGCCACCGCCAACCTGGTGCAGATCTCCAACATCCTTGAGCAGTGCCCGGACACCTTCACCCTGCTCTCCGGCGACGACTTCACCGTCCTGCCCACCTACGCCGTGGGCGGCAAGGGCGTGATCTCGGTGACGGCCAACGTCCTGCCCCGCATGATGTCCGATCTCTGCCGCGCCTGCGAAGCCGGAGACCTCGCCGAGGCCCGCCGCCTGCACTACGCCCTTGAACCCATGAACCGCGCCATGTTCCTGGAGAGCAACCCCATCCCCTGCAAGACCGCTCTCAGCCTCATGGGACGCATGGGCGGGGAACTCCGCCTGCCGCTCTGCCAGCCCACGGACAAGACCATGACGGAACTCAGGGCCGTGCTTGAAAGCTACGGACTTCTCTGATCCCTGTCGGGCAGGGTTCTTGACAGGAACTCCCTCTTGAAACATCCTGAAGGGGCGCTGGCACTGCCGGCGTCCCTTCACGTTTGCCCGGCCCGAAAACGGCGCCTTCAGGGAACTTCCATGCAGTACAACACCGTCGAACAGCTCAAGGCTTTTGACCGGCTTCCCATCGAGTGGGATCTTGACCCCGCCGACGCCGTGACCCTCTATCTGGAATGGGGCAACAACGACTGGAGTGCCGGCCATCCCCCTGTCCGCTCCAAGGAAGACTACGTCCATTATTTCGTGCTGGACAACTGGGCCGATCCGCCCACCCTGCGGCTGGTCATGCGCAATTCCGAGGCCGCCGAGGACCTGTGGGTTCTGCCCCTGCCCGAAGAGCTGAAGGAAGACTTCCGCCAGGAGTTTGGCGGGCTGAAGGGCGTGTTCATGCCCTCCGAGGCCATGAAGCGCTGGCTCCGGGAAAAACTTTACGGTTAGGCGCGTTCCGCAGCTTCCGCGCCCCTCTGACTGAATCCCGGCCCTGAATCCTTGGCCCGGCGGAAATCTGCCCCGCACGAATCAGTTCAGGTCAGGGTCTTTCCGGCCCGCCAGCGGGCCACAAGCCGGTCAAATGGCTCGTAAAGACGCTGAAAGTTCGCCTCGCCGGGCGTCCCCGCCGAGGGAGCGGAAAAGGCAAAGATAAGCACGGCGTGCAGACCGTCTTCCGCGTAGAACGGTTTGGCGAAGTACGACCGCACCCCGCAGGGAATGAACATGGCCCAGTCGATGGACTTGATGCTGTCCAGCGTGTCTTCCACCGTGAGCGACTCCAGGCCGAATCTCTCGATGTCCTGCGCGATGGTGCCTTCGTAGGCGTGCGCGGACCCCCAGCCCAGCGAGGCAAAGAGCCTGCCTACGCCGTACACCTCCACCCGGCCCCTTGCGGACTGAATGTCCGAAAACATCAGCCCGTCCACACCGGGGCACTGCTCCAGGAGCTTTTCCAGGCCTTCCTTCAGGGTTCGCGCCCCTTCCCGCTCTCCGGTATGCGGGGTAAGGGCGCAGGAGGCCGGCCTGTCAGGGATGTTCAGGAGGGCAATGCGCACGACATCCGTTCCGGTGGAACAGGGCGAGATGCGCACCTTGGAACCGAGAATGCTGCCGCTGCCGCTGCGCAGCATCAGCGTCCCGGCCCAGATGCCCTCTTCCACGGCCAGACGGGACGCCCGCACCAGCGTTTCACCCATCTCCCCGGGGGCGATGTCCCCAAGCGTAAACGCGCCGCCGCCTCTGGCCGCCCCCGAAAAGAGCTTCTGTGCGGCTTCGTTGCAGGTGACGAACTCCCGCTCTTCCAGCCGGAGTACCAGCACGGGATACTGCGCGTGCCCCAGGGCAAGCTGACAGGTTTCCGCCGTCCCGTCGACCACAAAGGTGACGGGCAGCACGGCCTCCTTGAGCATACCAAAATACTTTTCAGGATTCTGAGGGTCCGGCCAGCCCTGAAGCAGCCAGGCCGCGCGGGGATCTCCCGCGAGCCGGAAGGAAACGCCGGCAGGCTGGCGGCTGGTCACCATGTCCCAGAACTCGGTGAGCAGCGTATGATCCGATTTCATGACCACCTGCCGCCGGAACCGTACATCCTTGAGCAGGCGGGACGTGTCTTCTCCCAGGGCCGGGATCGTCCAGTTGTTCAGAAGTCTGAGCCGCGAACGCCGGTGCTCCAGCTCCCAGAGCAGACCTGGAAAGCCTGATGCCCAGAGGGAAAAATCCATAGCTCGCCTCCGCTATGTTGGGGAAGGGAAGAGAGACAACCATAGAGGAAAAAACAGCATTTGTAAATTGGTCTACCCAAATTTTTTTTCAAAAGAAAAAATCGCCGTTCTTCCCCGAAATATTCCCGCTGCTGTGGCGGCAATCGGCAGAAATTTGTTTGTGGATGAACCATTTTCTATTATTTTCTAGTGTTATTTTCATACGTTATCTTTTTTTTACCTTCTTTTTTTAACCATTTGAATTTTTTGTGGCGGCAGTGCAAAAATACCTATTAAGAATGCAGGCTGAACATTGATCGAGGCTCGTCCATGAACAAGCAGAAACAGGTTGAGCAGCAGCTGGAACAGGCCCTCTCGGAGGGGCGCTGGAAGCTGTTCGAGCGTCTGCCTGCCGAACGGCAGCTTGCAGAGGAACTCAAGGTCAACCGCACGACCTTGCGTTTTGCGCTCAGCGCTCTTGCCGGACGCGGCATTCTGGAGACTGTCCACGGCAGCGGCACCAGGGTGCGCGCCCTGCCTTCGGAACATCCGGCGCAAAGCGACTTGCCGGATCGCCTCAGTGCCTGCCGGCTCATCGTTCCGCCCATCATCCGCGCCTCTTCTCTGGCCATCCGCCCCTCGCAGATACTCAGCCTGGAAAGGCTGCTCCCCGTGGCCGGGGCCGCCCTGCGCAGTGACGACACCAAAGCCTTTGTCCAGGCCCAGATACAGTTTTTCATGGAGGCCGCGAGCTTCGTCGGCAACACCAGCCTGTGTGCGGCCCTGGCCGCCTGCCTGCCCGACGGGAAATCGCTGGCCCGGCTCTTTCACGCCTGCGGGCTTCAGGAGAACGAAGCGCTGTTCGCCCATCTCGCCCGCATTCTGAGCGCCATGCGCCATGCCGACGCCGAAGACGCTCAGGCGGCTGCCCTCGCCTATTTTTCGGAGCTTCAGGCACTGGAGGAGAAGAAATGAGCGCCGGCGGCACGTCAAGCAGAAGGGACTTTTTGCGAGGGCTTCTGCGCGTTTCCTCAAAAGACAGCGGAGCGCCGGCCTCACGGCGGGAAGACTCCGAAGGATATTCGCCCGGTCACGACTGGCTTTCCCTGCTGCCTCCGGAATTTTCCGGGGTCATGCTGAGGCTGGAGGCCGCCAGACTTGGCGGCGACCCTGAGACCATGTCGGAGAATGACATGGCCGCTCTCGTGGTACAGGCGATGTACGGCACGGCACCCGTGTCCGTACGGAGGCAAGAGGCTCATGGCCCCGCTCGGGAGGAAGAGCGGGGGTGTGTCGATTGAACCAAGGAGGAACTTATGACCCAGGAACAGCTTCCTTATCTTGAAGAGCGCAAGCTCGTCAAAAGATGGAAAGGCCCTATCCCCGCGCTCGTGAATCTGGCCTTCACGCTGCTCATCTTTGCCGTGACGTGGTGGGTCTTCCAGGATCCGCGCGGCATCATGCGCTTCTACACGCCGTATGTGGGGTACAACTACTGCCGCTGGTGGCTCATCATCCTCATCTGGATGGCGTACACCTTTGACTTCTGGCCCTTCAGGAAAAACTGGATCCGCAACGCGCATCCCCTGCAGAAGGGCCTGGTTCTGGCGCTCATCTCCGTGGGCACGATGATCTTCTTCATCCACGGCTTCTTCGAGGGCATCCTCGGCAATTTCGCCTTCGCCTACTTCAATCCCGCTCAGCTCCAGAAGCTGCCCGGACTCACCGAATTCTATTCCACCGAATACGCGGCGCAGGCCTGCATGATGTTCGCCGTCATCGCTTCGTGGATCAGCCCGGCGTGGGTGGTGGCTCTGGAAGGCCAGCCCTGGGCCAGGACGCCCCAGCCCGTGCGCGGCTTCAGCATCTGGCTCGGCACCTTCTGCCTCAGCCTGATCATCTACTTCATGACCATGCACAACCACATGGGCATCCTGTACTATCCCTGGCAGTACTTCACCGCCATCTGCCCGCCCTACTGGGAACAGTTTGCGGAAACCGTCTCCGCCAACTTCCATGTGGCGTGGATCATGTGCTGCACCGTGGTGGTCTGGTTTGTGGAAGGCATCTGGGAACGCTATCCCTTCACCATGATCAAGCGCGACTGGCCCCGCCGTATCGCCCTGTTCGTGGGCATCATCGTCATCGCCTGGGCGCTCTGCCTGTTCTTCTGGTACATGCAGGAACTGGTGTGGGGCGACGCCATCCGCGGGCATCGCCGCGATGCCGCTCCCGACTGGCGCTGGCTGCATGTGGGCGAAACCGCCATCTTCTTCCTCGTGCCCGCACTCTTTGTCCAGTTCTACTGCGAAAACTGGCCCAGGAAGTTCAGCACTCCCGTCAATATCCTCATCCGTACCGGCCTCGTGATCGTGGGCGGCGTGGCCCTGTACTGCCTGTACTACATGTACGCCCATTTCCTGCTCGGCACGCAGAAGGGCTTCTCGCACCCCCAGCAGTTCCCCATGATCCCCACCATCTGGCTCATCGACATCTGGCTGATCAACTGGTGGTTCATGGACGGCTGGCCGGGCTGGCGGCGTGAGTTCAAGACCGCCGAAGACTTCGCCGAAGAAAAGCGGCATATCGAAGAAGATCACACCTGGAATCCCGCCATGCTGCCCGGTCTTCTCATCGGTATCGCCGGCGGCGTGGCCGTGTACTTCCTCATCGTTTGGCTGCTGCCTGTCTGTAGCGCAACCTTCACTCTGGTGAAGTAGGAGTCCTTATGAACAGACGTGAATTTCTGAAAGGCGCGTCTCTCGGCATCGGCGCCGGCGCGCTCGGAGCCATGGGCCTGTATTCCTATACCCCCATGCGCAGGGCCTTTCTCCCCGACATCAACCGCAAAATGGCCGATTTCGGCGTGTGCAAGTCGGTAAAAGTCACCAACATCTCGGAAACGAGCTGGTTCGACAACGGCGTCTTCATGAAGAACGTGACCGGCGCGGGCGGCCTGCTGGTGGATCAGTACACCTTCAACTGGGCTCCCTTCGGCAACGGCAAGGGCATCGGCAAGGGCACCTATGAGGAAGGCATAGCCAAAATCAAGCCCTACATCCAGAAGGGCGACCTGCACGGCGCCTGGGCCGTGGCCAGGGAAAACTCCGTGGACGCCGACAACGCCGGCGGCTTCTCCTGCCTTGTGGAAATTGAGGCCATGGACGGAAAGATCTCCAAGTATCTTTTCGACTGCGGCTGGAGCTACGACTGGATGGAAGAGAGCTTCAAGCGCGAAGGCATCGACAAGATGCTGGCCAACGGCGAGATTGACGGCTTCATCCAGACCCACGAACACATGGATCACTACTGGGCCTTCCCCGTGGTGGCCAAGTACGGACCCAACGTCCACATCTACACGCCCAGTACCTTCTACCCCCAGGGCAAGCAGTACATCAAGGACTCCGGGCATGTGGGCGAATGGACCGAAGTGAAGAAGGGCCTCTTCCAGATTCAGCCCGGCGTGGCGCTGTATCAGTTCGAATGCCCCATCATCTTCAAGGTGTACGGCGAAATGTCCCTGTACTGCAACGTCAAGGACGTGGGCCTCGTGAGCATCACCGGCTGCTGCCATCAGGGCATCATCCTCTTCGCCGATACGGCCTTCAAGGAACTCAA
The DNA here is from genome assembly GCF_947631555.1 of uncultured Mailhella sp. Lineage (GTDB taxonomy): Bacteria > Desulfobacterota > Desulfovibrionia > Desulfovibrionales > Desulfovibrionaceae > Mailhella. The sequence continues at coordinate 18,785 of NZ_CANRLT010000037.1, forward strand.
GTACGAAAACGACAAGTTCTACGGCCTGTACGGCGGCCTGCACATCTCCCCGTTCGATGACTGGGACCCGAAGTATGACGACCTCGTCATCGGTCTGAAGAAGTGGGATCTCCAACGCGTGGGCTGCAACCACTGCACCGGGCTCATCACGGCGCAGAAATTCGTGGATGCGGGCTATCCCGTGGTCAAGGGCACGGCCCGCTTCCGCTCCAAGACCACCAACTATCTGGGTAACGGCGATCAGATCTCCTTCCCCGGATAACTCCCCAGGCCGGGGCGTACGTCCACCCTCTCCGTGCGCCCCGGCTCAAAGACGGCCATGAAACTGGAAAAGATTCTTCCTCGCCCCTTAGGCGACAGCGGTTCCGACTGCGCCAGCATTTTCGGTTCTCTCATCATGGCCGCCCATTTTGAACGCACCCGCGCCCGCGCCCTCGGCTGGCGCGGCGTGCGTCCTTCCGCCTCCGAACACCCCGCCTGGACCTGCCGCGTGGCCGGCTGCGAACCCGTCTTCGGCATCCGCTTTGACGGTGAGGAACACTGCCCGCAGCCAGACTGCCTGCGGGGCTGGTTCGGCCTCTATGTCTTCCCTGAGACGGAATCTCCGCTCCTGGACACGTTTCCCCTGGACGCCCTGCGCTTCGCCCTTTCCCCGGCCTACGCCTCCGCCGTCCGCGAATTTTCCGGCGCGGAAGCGGAACTTCAGCCCTTCCGCCTCGGCTCGCTCCGCCTGGACGCCTCCTTTGCCGGAGACGCGCTGGCGCTGACGCTGGAAGCGCCCGCCCGTCACCGCGTCATCGCCGCGGACGGCATTCCGGCAGACGATGGCTGGCTGGTCGCTCCGGGTGCGCCGGAATGCGATGTGCCCGCCTTCAGCCTCTTCCTCCGCCTCTTCGCCGTACTCACCGCCACCGCGGAAGAGGAGCTTGGCGAAACGGCCGCCCTTGCCAGGGGCATGAGTGTGCAGCCGCGCCTGTGCTTCCACCGCGGCGGCAGCTTGGAAGCCTTCGGAAGCGAACAGCAGGCCGTCCTCTCCCTCACCGCCTCCTTCGGGCCGCCGCTTGCGCTGGAGGGTGAAGCCTCGCATTCCCTCGCCGCTCTGCCCGCCCGCTACCGCCCGGACGAACTGGAACGGCACTCGCGCCCCCTGCTCCATGTGCTCACGGGCTTCCTCGGCGCCGGAAAAACCACGTTCCTGCGCCGCTGGCTGGATTTTCTGCACGGGCGGGAACGCTACACCGGCGTCATCCAGAACGAATTCGGCAAGGTGGAACTGGACGCCGCGCTCATGAAGGGCGACACCATTGTGGAGGCTCTGGACGAGGGCTGCGTCTGCTGCTCACTGGCGGACAGCCTGCGGCCCGGGCTTGAACGCATCATCGCCGCCATGCCGGCCGAACAGTTTGTGCTGGAAACCACGGGGCTGGCCAACCCGGACAACATCATGGACGCGCTGAACGGCCTGCGCGACCTGGTGACCCCGGGACTCGTCATCACCGTGGCCGACGCCCTTGACCTCTGTACGGCAGAGGAGGCAAAGCACGAGCAGCCCGAAGCCTCGGGCATACGCCGCGCCCAGCTCCAGAAGGCCGACGTCATCATCCTGAACAAGAGCGACGCCGTGCCCGCAGAAGCCCTGGAGGCCCTCACCGCCCGCCTGCGCGCCCTCAACGCAAGAGCGCTCCTGCTGCCCGCCCGCTACGGCGCCGTGCCCTTTGCGGAGCTGGACGCCTGGATGGACGCCCATGAAGGAAAGCGCCTGCCCTCGCACCTGCCGACGCTCATGCGCCTGGGGGAACGCGCTGTCACACATGCCGAAGAAGGCTATGAAGCAAAAGCACTTACCTTTGAAGGCCCGGTCTCCGCAGACGGCCTCAAGGCCCTGCTGCACGATGCCGGGCCAGGCCTCTGCCGCGCCAAGGGCATTCTGGATATTGAAAACGCGGGGGTGTGCATTGTACAATACGCCGCAGGGCGGCTGGAACTCACGCCCGCACCGGAGGAAACGCCCCTCGATCTCGTGCTCATCGGCACGGGGCTGAAGCTGTGAAACGGGCGAGCGCACCCCGGATTTGAAGTTCCGCCGTTTTGTCAACCACTGTTTCCCCCTGAAGGGAATGGTTTCAAACCTCAAAGGAACTCTTGATGAACCTGTTCCTGATGGGCGGCTGGATGATGTGGCCGCTGGCGCTGGTATCCGTGACGGTCACGGCTATCGTTGTGGAACGCTTCCTGCTCTTTTCCTCCTGCCCGTTCCCGGCGGGAGACTTCACCGCAAGGCTTGAAAAAGCTGTGGAAGGCGACGCAGAGCCGCTCCTGGAAGCACTGGACCGGGTTCCCCTGCTGCGCCGCTTTTCCGCCCTCCTGAAAGCCCGGGGCAAGGCCGGAGAAGCCGCGCTCCGCATCGAAGGCGAAACCATCGTGAAAAAGCTGGAAGCACACCTCTCCCTGCTGGGCATACTGGCGCGGCTCGCCCCGCTCATGGGACTGCTGGGCACGGTGCTGGGCATGATCTCCGCCTTTTCCGAAATCGCAAACGCGCAGGCGGGCGTGAACATGAATCAGCTCGCGGGCGGTATCTGGCAGGCGCTCATCACCACGGCCGCCGGGCTGTTCATCGCCATCCCCGCGCTGTTCTTCCTCCACTGCTTCGAACGCCGGGTGGACGCCGTGGCCTCCGCCCTTTCCGAAGCCGCCAACGCCTGCTCTGCCCGGACGGAGGAAGGCCGAGATGCTTGACCTGCGCCCAGGGCGCCGCCGGGACGCCGGACTTGACCTCACGCCCTTCATGGACGTGATCTTCATCCTGCTGCTGTTTTTCATCATCGCCTCGGCCTTTGCCGTGCGCGGGCTGGACATCGACCTGCCTCCGGCGCAGAGCAGCCGCGCCCTGGCCGGACGCGTTGTGGAAATACGCCTCAACGAGGACGGCTCCTTCCTCTGCGACGGCATCCCCGTGGAAAAGAACTTCCTGCGCTACAAACTTCAGGACATTGTGCGCGGCTTCCGTCAGGAACCGGGGCAGCTCGTGCTCAAGGCAGCGCCCAAGGCTCCTGTGGACGCCCTCGTCTTTGTGGTGGACGAAGTGCGTATGCTGGGCGGGGAAAAGCTCATGGTGGCGACCTCCCGCCCGGACGGAAAACAGGAGTGACGCCGCATGACCGACAGCGAACGCCTCTGGACAGGCATAGCCGTCTCGGTGTTCCTGCACTTCGCGCTGACGCTCTGGCATCCTGCAGATCAGCCGGAAGAAGCCGCCTTCCGCGCCGTGCTTGAAATGGACACGGAATCCGCGGCCCTGCCCGGCGGCCCGCAGCCCGGCACGGGTGTGGAATCCGCGCCCCAGGGCAATCGGGAAGAGGCCGAACAGCTTGACAGAAAGCGCCGCGCCTACCTGCGCTATCTGGAAGACGTGGACGACGCCATCCACGCCCGCAGGCTTGCCGCCGGAGACACCGGGCTTATCGGCGTGGCCCTCTGCGCCTTCACCATCCGCCCGGACGGGACGTTCGCAGACGTGCGCCTTGCCGTTTCTTCCGGCAGGCCCGAACTCGACGCTTCGGCCCTGCGCGCCGTCGCCTCCGCAAGCGGCGTGATCCCCCGCCCGGACATTCTGGGTTCCGAGCCCATCCGCGTCTCCCTGCATGTGAAGTATCAGTACGGCCTGCACTGACGGCCCCCCCGCCAACGCTCGGGAACAGCCCTGATTTCTTGCCCTTTTGACAAGAATCTGGTTGAATACCATACTCGGCGGCGGGTGTTCTGCGGCGCGTACCCTGCGCGGCGCTCCATGCCTGCCTGGAAACTCGGCGAGGAGAGGGAAGATGGACATTTTCAGTCTGCGCGACAGTATCATCCGAGGAGATTATGCAAGCTATACCAGCAGCTTTATCGAGATTGCCGATCAA
>NZ_CANRLT010000038.1 GCF_947631555.1 uncultured Mailhella sp.
ATCGGGAAAAGCTGACCGCTTAGAATCAATGCCACAGGGGCTTTTTAGATGTCTACTTGACAGGGGGCAGACCACCGCACGGGGGATTTTTTTGCGCCCGTGCCCGGCAGCACCGCGGAAACCTCCTTCTTTTTCAGGTGACAGCACGGGAAAAAACAGGTAGATTCTCCCCTGCACCACGAAAAAACACACGCTGCTGCCGTGCCGGAACAGGAGTTCCGGGGGACGGCAGCCCTTTTGTTGCCACTACTCAAGAGGCTGAATATGGCTCACGACATCGACACCAGCATCATGACCATCGCGACCCCCAAAATTGACAATCCTGCACGGGGGCCCTACGTCACCGACAAGCCCATCCCCATCTTCCTGGACGCCGAACACGGCGGCGAAGACATGCGCGGACTGGAAGGAAAGGCCCTCTATTTCGAACAGGCAGGACCCAGAGACCACATATATTTCGACCCTGACAAGACAAAGATCGCCATCGTTACCTGCGGCGGACTCTGCCCCGGTCTGAACGACGTGATCCGCGCCATCGTCATGGAGGCGCACTACAGCTACGGCGTGCGTTCCCTCACCGGCATCCGCTATGGGCTGGAAGGCTTCATCCCCAGATACCACCACGATATCGTTGAACTCACCCCCAGCTGGGTATCCGACATCCACACCTTCGGCGGCACCATACTCGGTTCCTCCCGCGGGCCGCAGGAATCGGAAGAAATCGTGGACGCTCTGGAACGCATGAACGTGAACATCCTCTTCGTCATCGGGGGCGATGGTTCCATGAAGGCCGCCGCCGCCATCCAGAACGAAGTCTTCAAGCGCAAGCTGCGCATTTCCGTCATCGGCATCCCCAAGACCATTGACAACGATATCAACTTCATCCCCCGCTCCTTCGGCTTCGATACCGCCGTGGACGTGGCCACCATGTCCCTGCGCTGCGCCCACACGGAAGCCATCGGCGCCTGCAACGGCATCGGTCTGGTCAAGCTCATGGGGCGCGAATCCGGCTTCATCGCCGCCCAGGCCACCCTGGCCCTCAACGTGGTGAACTTTGTCCTCATTCCCGAAGCGCCCTTCCATCTGGAAGGTGAAGGCGGCCTCCTCCCCGCTCTGGAAGCCCGTCTGCGCAGCCGCAATCACGCTGTCATCGTGGTCGCCGAAGGCGCGGGACAGGACCTGCTCACCTCCAACGGCAAGACCGACGCTTCGGGCAACCGCGTCCTTGGCGACATCGGCCACTTCCTCCAGAACGCCATCAACACCTACTTTGCGAAAAAGGACATGAGCATCTCGCTGAAGTACATCGATCCCAGCTATCTTGTGCGCTCCACACCCGCCAATACCACGGATCGCATCTACTGCGGCCAGCTCGGGCGCAACGCCGTCCATGCGGCCATGACCGGCAGGACCAACATGGTCGTGGCCTGCCTGCTCGACCACTATGTCCATCTGCCGCTGGAGCTCGTCACCAGACGGCGCCGCAAAATCGACATCCGTTCCGAATACTGGCGCTCCGTGCTGGCTTCCACGGGACAGCATCTCGCCTGAGTCTCCGTCATGGCACGCATACGGCAAATCGAGGCGTCCGCGGGTTCCGGCAAGACCTACAGACTGACCCATGACTTTCTGGAGCTTCTGGCCAAGGCGTCGGACACCTCATGGTCGACGCCTCCGGCGGGATGCCGGTTGCCCGTGGACGGCTCCTACGGATGGCAGGAAATCCTCGCCGCCACCTTTACCAACAAGGCCGCCGGGGAAATGCGTGACCGCATTTTACAGAGCCTCAAAGAATGCGCCCTCGAGCTGCCAGAAGCGCTGGAGGACTGGACGCCCGGCCGTGCCCGCGCTGCCCTGGAAGCCCTGCTGCAGAACTACAGCGCACTGAACATCCGCACCATTGACAGCCTGCTGCACCTGCTCGTGCGGCTTTCGGCCCTGGACTTCGGCATGACTCCGGACTTCGAGCCGTATTTCAGCACGGAGGAAATCACGGAGCCTGTCTTCGACCTCATGGCCGAAGAAGCCCGCAGCAAGGATCAGGGGCTGGCCGGCCTCTTTCGCAGCGCCTGCGCACGTCTGCTGAACTCGGAAAAAGTTCAGGGCTTTCTCGCCGGAAACAGCATGCGCAGCGAAATCACGAAACTGGTCGCCCTGATGCTGGAAAATGAGGATGGGGATCTCGGTGGACTCGCTTCCCCAGAAGAGGCCGAAAAGCATATCCAGGATATGTTTGCCGATTTCAAGGAGGCCGCCGGCGCACTGCAGTCCGAACTTAAGGCAGAAAAACTCGAAGCGCACGCCCATCTTGTCAATGCGCTGAACAAGTGCGTGTCCGCAAAAAAGCTGGATGACCTGCCGCTGGATTCCAAAATGCTTTGCAAGCCGTGTTTGGACGACGCACTGAAAAAAAACTCCAAAGGCAAGGCCAGCGAGAAAAGCTGTGAACTCTATGCATCCCTTTGCGGCGCTGCCCGCAATTTGACCGTGCTCAAAGGCGCCAGCGGTATCATGCCGTATGTGGACCTTGCCCGAGCTCTGTTCCTGCGGCTGAAGGACTATGAACGCCGGAACGCCGTTCTTGCAGCCTGCCAGATTCCGGAACTTGCCCTTCGCGCCGCCGGGGAGGAAGGCGACATCAATGCGCTGTTCTGCCGCATGGGTTCCCGCATCACGCATCTGCTCATCGACGAATTTCAGGACACGAGCCGCACTCAGTGGAAGGTGCTTCGGCCTCTGGTGGAAGAAGCGATTTCCCGCGGCGGCAGCCTCACCTTTGTCGGCGACGTGAAGCAGGCCATCTACGGCTGGCGCGGTGGAGACGCTTCTCTCTTCGAGGAAGTTCCCAAAGAGCTGACCGCACCGGACGAAGAACCCGAATGCACTCTCCTGCCGTACAACTGGCGCAGCAGGGAACGCATAGTGGACTGGAACAACGACCTGTTTTCCCCCCTGGGAGACAGTGGTTTCTGCCGCAACCTGCTTGCACCTCTGGCCGAAGGCGATGAAGAACTGCTCGATGAACAGGCGGAACTGCTCCGTAATGCCTTCAGCGATGCCAAGCAGAACAAGCCGAAGGAATGCAAGCCCGGGGGCTTTGTACAGCTGCATGCCCTGCGAAAGGAGAAAAAAACGGATGAGGAGTCAGGATCGGGTGAAGACGATGAAGATTCGTCTTCCAGCCCTGAGGGAAAGACGGAAAAAACGAATAAGGAACTTTTAAGGCTCCTGCCCGATCTGGTCGAAAACCTGGGACGCCGCCATCGCTGGGGTCACCTCTGCATTCTGGTGCGCAGCAACAAGCAGGCGGAAGTCGTGACCTCCTGGCTCATGGAGCGCCAGATCCCCGTGGTCACGCAGGGCAGCCTCACGCTCAGCTCTCAGCCCGTCATTGCGGGGATGGTGGAGCTGCTGCGCTTCCTGAACTGCCCGGACGATGATCTCGCGTTCTGGGCCGTGCTTCAAGGCCGCGATCTGATCCCGCCCTCTGCGCCTTCCGGCCTCCCGTTCCCCACGGTCGAAGAACTGAACGACTGGGCGGCGTCACACTGCGATTCTCCAGGCAAGGCTCAGCAGTTCCGTCAGGATTATCCCGAACTCTGGCAGGAGCTGTTTGCGCCGCTTTACGATAGCGGCGGGCTGCTCACCGCCTACGATACCGCCGCGGAGATTCTCGCCCGCTGGCAGGTGCTGGAACGGAATCCGCAGGCGGAATGCTTCATCCGGCGCTTCCTCGAAATTCTGTTCCAGGCCGAGGAAAAAGGCATCGCGGATCTGTCGGCCTTTCTGGAGCTTTGGGACAGCAAGGGCAATCAGGAAAAGGCCCCTCTCCCCGAAAAAATGGATGCCGTCAGCATCATGACCATGCACAAAGCCAAGGGCCTGCAATTCGACGTGGTGCTCCTGCCCTGGCCCCTCTCCTCCGAGAGAAGCCCCCATGAAACCGTGCTCTGGGACAGCCACGGCACAAAGGTACTCGCCCCGCTGTGCAAGGCCATGGGGCAGCTCTACCGCCGCCGCGTCATGGAAGAAGCGCGTGAGGCTCTGCACATCATCTATGTGGGCATGACCCGCGCCATATCCGAACTCTACTGTTTCCTGCCTGACCCCGATACCGGCAAACTCCCCTTCATGCTTAACTGCCTGGTGTCCAAACTGTGCCCAGATCTGCAGAAAAACCGCGACTTCTCCTGGGGAGACCTCCCTGCCGCTCCTCAGCCCTGCGCCGCGCCGTCCGATCCTCCTGCCATGGAAAGCAGGCCCGAACTCCCGCCTGCAAGACCGCTCACGGAAGCCCCGGACTGGCGTCCCATGGCCTGGCTTCCAAGGCTGCGCATCTTTCACAGCCATCTGGACGAATGGACCTTTTCCCCAGCGCAGCGCGGCACGCTCATCCATCACTGCCTCGAATACCTCCAGATCACCGGGAACAGTGCCGCGTCCGCTGCTGAAGACGCACGGAAGGCCGCTGTCCGGGGGCTGTCTACCTTCCCTCTGCTCATCCCCGACAGGGACGCCGTGCTTAAGGACGTGACCGACTGCCTCACCTGGTACGCCTCTCTGCCCGAGAGCGCCCACTGGCTGGCCTTCGGCGACCCTGAACACGCGCTCCTGGACGAAAATGGGCACAATGTACGCGTGGATCTTCTTGTGAACGACGGAAAGGAACTCATCGCCGTGGAATACAAGACCGGCTCAAACAATGAACTTCCGGTTGAAAAACACGAAGAACAGCTTTCCAATTACCTGAATCTGCTCTCTCAGGCTTCGGAGCTGCCGGTGCGCGGCGTCCTTGTCTATCTGGATCGGCAGAAAGTTTTCCCTCTGTCTGCGGGAGGTTCACATGCCCGGCCGTAGTCCGCACCCCTTCACCATCATCCCTTGGAACGATGATTTTCTGGAACGCCTCCACACCCTCATCGGCGAAATCACTGACGGTGCGCCGGGCAAGGCCGTGGTGGTCTTCCCGCTCAACCGGCCGCGGCGCTACCTTCTGGACATCTATCGCCAGAAGCGATCCGGGCCGACTTTGCTTCCGACCATCATCAACGCGCAGCAGCTCACCCAGCTCTGTCTGGAAAGCTGGGATCCTGACGTTCGCCGGCGTGCCGGTACGCTGGATCAGGTGGCTCTGCTTCAGGAATCTGTACGTGCCGTAAGCCGGAAGGAAGACGCCGCAACTGCGCTCGGCAAGCTGGCCAGTCAGCTTGACGCCGAGGACGGTGACGGCATGGCACGCTTCTTCCCCTGGGGCGTTCGCCTGGCTCAAGTACTGGAGGAGTGTTCCAGCAACCTCGTTGAGGCGTTTGATCTGCAGCATCTGGAAGGCGAAACCGCGCCCTTTGCCGCCGCGCTGCTCAGCGGACTGCGCCGTATTCAGGAAGACTACCACGCACGCATGAAGAGCCGGCATCTCAGCACAGCCGGACTGGACGCTCAAAGAGCTGCCGAACTCGCTTCCAGTGCGCCGGAACTGCCCCGAAAACTCCAGGGCAGAAAAATCATCATCGCCGGGTTCGTGCGCCTCACGGCCGCTGAAGACAAGCTCTTCCGCCATCTCTGGGAAAACGGTGTGCATCTCTGCCTGCACACGGATCCCCTCGTTGCCTCGGGGGGTGGACACTGGAGCTGTGCCGACCACCGGGAATGGCTGTCCCGCTGGAAGGCGAAGGCGAATGTCGTGGGCGAAACGGCCGCCATCCCGCCGCGTATCCACTTCCTTGCCGGATACGACCTGCATTCTCAGCTTGCGGAACTGCGCCGCGATCTGGAAGCCTCGCCGCAGACTGACGAACGCCGGGCCGTTGTGCTCTCGCACGATTCGCTGCTCATGCCCACGCTTCACCATATTCCGGAAAAGGACATCAACATCTCGCTGGGCTATCCGCTGAACCGCTCCCTGCTCGCCCGTCTGGTGGAGCGCATCCTGAAGACGCAGGAACGCATGGACGGCGAAGGCCGCGTCTACTGGCGGGATCTCCTCGCCCTCATCCGCCACCCTTACGTCCGTATGCTGGCCGTACCGTCCGAAGCAGGCTCACGCCCTCTGCGCCCCTTCCTCTCTCTCATGGAAACCCGTCTGCGCGAAGGAACACGACTGGTGGACACCGCGTCCAGCGTACAGGATCTTGTGGACGAAACGCTTGGCGAGCTGGAAAAGCACCCCCCTGAAGGCTGCGATGAAGAAACCGGCACACTGCTTGAACAAACGGGCAGGGTTCTGGTCACGAACTGGCACTCCGTAAAGACGCTCCACGGACTGGCAGATTGCCTCCGTGAACTCTGCGGTCTGCTTCGCAGCTTTGGCGGGCATCTGTGGGAATCCTTTCCGCTGGATGCCGAATGCCTGTCCCGGCTCATCCAGAATGTCATTCCCGAACTCTGCGACAATGCGCTCTCCGACATACCGCTCTCACAGGCAACGCTCTTCGCCATTCTGCGGCAGTCCATCGATGCACAGCGCGTCCCCTTTGAAGCCGATCCGCTCACCGGGCTTCAGATACTCGGCACACTGGAAACCCGTCTGCTCCGCTTCGACCGTGTCCATGTTCTGGATCTCACGGAAGACGCTCTGCCCGGCGCTCCTTCGCATGATCCTCTGCTGCCGGACAATCTCCGCCGTGAGCTGGGCCTGCCTGACACCCGGCACCGCGACATGCTTGCGGCCCACACCTTCCACCGGCTCATCGCCGGAGCGAAGGACGTGTTTCTGTACTGGCAGGAAGGCATTACCGACAGTCTTTTTGACACCAAAAAGAACCGCTCCCGTTTTGTGGAAGAACTGCTCTGGCAGGAAGAACATCGGCAGAAGAAAATTCTCGGATCTCAGGATCCTCCTCTGAAGGCGGCCACCTTCAAGATAAGCGCTCCGCCGAAGCGTGAAGCCCAGGTCATCGAAAGGACGCCGCAAATCAACGCCCGCATGAATGCGTTTCTTTCCGGCAAACTTTTCCCCTCTGCACTGGACGAATACCTGTCCTGCCCGGCACAGTTCTTCTACCACCGCGTCTGCGGCCTTAACGCCCTGCAGGAAGTTGTGGAAGACGATGACCACCTGGGCGTGGGCAACCTGCTCCATAAGGTACTTTGCCGCGCCTACGGGCCTTTTGTAGGGCGCACGGTGCGCCAGGGAGAGATCAGCCCCGAAACACTGGACGCACTGTTCCGCGATGAGCTTAAAAAAAGCGGACTTGCCGATACCCTTCCAGCGCAGAGCCGCTTCATGCTGGAAGTTGCCGCCCGCCATCGCCTGCCCAAGTTCCTGGAAAACCAGCCTGAGGAATTTGAACTTCTTCAGGTGGAAAAGGAAAGCACGGCTCTCCTGGCCGTTGACGGGAAAAACTTCTCTCTGGCGGGAAAACTGGATCGTCTGGACAAGCGCGGGGAAGACCTCATCGTCCTCGACTACAAGACCGGCCGCAGACTGCCCCGGCCCGCGCGCCGCTTCTGGGAAGACGATGAACTCTGGGAGCGTATGGAATCGTGGAGTCCCGAAAGCGAAGACTCTCAGGAAGACACTCTTCTGCCCAAACTCGCCTCCAGACTGCGCAGCATCCAGCTCCCCTGCTACCTGTACCTATGTACCAACGGCAGCACCAGCAAAAACCTTATGGATGGCTGCGCTTCGGCCAATGCCGGATGGGTTCACCTCGCCGGCGAAGGCAAGGAACTCTTTCTCTTCGATGAAAACATGGACGAAACCGGCCAGAACAGTCTGATACAGGAGAAAATCCCCAAACTGCTGTCCTTCCTGCTCCGGCACATGGCCGAATCCCGCAGTTTCGTCCCTCAGCCGGACAAGAGTGCTTACGGTTCCTGCGGCCGCTGTGCCTACGCCGCCTGCTGCCTTCGCTGAAACCTCCTGTTCCTGCACACCCTGACAAATTCCGGCCGGCTCGCAGCCTTCACGATTCAGGCGAAACAAGGAAACCAAGTTCCGGCAGCTTCCTTCCTGAGAACGGAATAAGACTGTTCCCGCGGCTCAAGAGTCCGCATCGCCCGCAGACAAGAGGAAAAACCGCGGTCTTCACCCCGCAGGACAGCCTTTTTTGTCAGCCTGCAAAGGGATCTTTAGCCGGGCAGGGAAACCAGTCCCTGCCCGGCAGGGGGGGGGAGACTGACCCCGCCGCAGGGCGGAGTCAGAGCAAATTTCGCCGGCCGGTACAGAGTTCCGGCCGGCACGCGGAGGAGAGAACACCCGAAGGAGACCTGAACCCCTTCGGATGGCATGGCGAAAACTCTCTGTTCCCCTCGGGAAATTTTGCCGGAACGCCGATAGATGCGTTCCGGCTATGGAGATACGCGGAAGCCTCGGAATCATCCGCGCTGTCATGAGCACACAGCGCACGCTTTTCGGGGCGCGCCCCCTATGGACGCGCCCCATGCCGCACCAGGAGGCCGGGGACTGCCCCGGCAGGAAGATCGGAACGTCCGATCCCCCAACTTTGAAAAGGAATGGCCGCAGCCATTCCCCCATGTACGCCGCCAGCGCCTGAAACAGCCAGCTTTCAGGCATGGAGAAAAGGACGTGCTGCTGCTTTCTCCCTGGCGGCGCCATGTAACAGGTTCCGTCCGGCGCCCCGTTGCCGGGTATGCCCTCGCCGGACGGTGGAGGGGAGGTCAAAACCCTGTCGCACCATTGCCGTGGTTCTCTCTGAAATTTTCAAAAAACAGGTGTCTGGGAAGCGCTTTTTGCGTCTACTTTCGCTCTTTAGTGATATTGAATTTCTCTTTCAAATATCAGTCAAGCTAGACGCTGGAAAGAATTTTTTCCTTTCACTCACTGTTCTCAGACTCATTCGGGAAGTCTTTCCTTCCCTCGTTGATTTGGACTATATTGAAAATGAATTTCAATGTCAATATATTTTTTGCAAAAAATTTCTTCTTTTTTCTTTCTCTCTGTACGAAGCATTGTCCCTGAAAACAGTTCCCGCGCGGACAGGGCCAAGCTCAAGACTCTTCCTTTTATAAAGCTGATACTTTTCAAGAGGTTATGTGAGCATCCAAAAAAAACATCCAAGCTGGCGCGAACCGTTTTTGCCAAATCCCGTCCATCGTTCCGCCAGCACCCTGCCGGCCTCTTCCCAGACTTGACTGGCGGAGCGGGAGGGCGTGCCGCCTTTCTTCTGCACGGACGACAACAGGCAAAGAGCCTTGCAGACGCGCCCATCAAACGCGCCGTATGAACTCTGCGCTCGGGGAAAGGACATAAGGCGTTCCTGCTTCTGCCGGTTTACAGGCAATACGGCGGCAGAACATGCCGGGTCAACCTGTGGAAAGAGCAAGATCTGGCAAAAATGCGTTTGGTTCGCCCCACCCCCTTCCCCGCATGGAAGCGTTGACGGCGAAACCAGGTTCTGTTCCTTCGGGCGGTCTCGTGGAAAAGCAGAACTCCGCTCAGGGACGCCATCGCCAGATTGTCTTCGCTGGGAATCCCCTGTTTTCAGGCAGAGGAGAATGTCAGACGTTCACGCACTCTCTGCCGGGGAAGCCCCAAAAAAAAACGCTTTATCCCGTGACTGTGCTGGGCGCTGCGGCGGACGAGGGAGACGGCCAGCCTCTTCAACGTGGGATGGAACGGTATCCGGCATCAAGGCAGTGCGCAAACCATACTGGAGAAAAAGGAGAAGGAGGCGTATCTTCCCGGAACTTCCTTGTGCGATACGTCGTTGACGAAGTGCCACGAGGAAGAAATGGTGAAAGAATCACGCCTCCACCAGCTTTCCCTGGCGTCAGCGGGAATCAGTCTCCATCCAGTAGTTACTAACCCACACAGTGAGCTTTGCCTGTCACCTGCAGAAACAGAGAGCGCGCCGCTTTCTGCGGCCACGATTTTTGACCGAATTTTGCAGCCGGTTCCTTGTTCTCTCTTTAGCAAATTCCAACCCTAGCGGTGAAAAAAGAAGCGCATCACCCAGCAGAAAACCGGCACAAGCAGGATGACGGTGTAAAGGCGGATCATCTGGAAGGCCATGATCTGCGGCAGGTGGCCGCTGTGATCCGCCATGCCGATGACGGCGTTCAGTCCGCCCGGCGAGGTCGAGAGAATGGAGCTGATAACATCCATGTCCGTCATGTGCTTGACCACGATGGCGGAGAACAGCCCGGCGGCAAGCAGAATCGCCGTGCTCAGAATCATCACCGGAATCTGCGATTTAATCTGCATGAGCAAATCTGTGGAGAGCATGGCGCCCACGCAGATGCCAAGGGCGATCTGCGCGGCGTTGTAAAAAAAGCCGGGCATGGTCAGGGAGCTGAAACCCAAAAGTTTCACGAGCATACTCCCGACCACGGCGCCGAGCATGCAACCGCCCGGAATCTTGAGAATATTAAAAAGGAATCCGCCCAGACACCCGCTTGCGACCAAAAAAAACATCTGCTGATTCATGGCTTACCTCGTGGAAAATGGTCTACAATAGAATGAAAGACAGCGCAAACTGGCACCTTGTGAAGGTTTACACCCGCTATGGCAATATTTTTCATTTTGGGTTAGGATGAAAGGGCATACAGGATCCGAGCCTCCCAACCGTTTTCTGGCAAAGACATTTCTCACCTTTAACATGCCTCCCGGCCTACGAGGAACTTGTACGATGCCGCAACTGATTTATGGAGTTTGGAACGATACCGTGTACGACAATCGAGGCAGCTCTGCCCCGACTGCCCCAGCCGATCTCCCCATCGAGCTGTTTGAAAACTTCAATCCCGGCAACCCCGTGGAAATCTTTCTCAGCCATCGGGGCTTTCTTGTCTTCTCTGCCGAGAGCAGCCTGATCTGGGCCTTGTGGAAACACCATCAGCGCCTCGCCGAAGAATCCTGCGGCAGATGTTCTCCCTGCCGCTCCGGTTCCCAGGTCATCGCCAGGGCGCTGGAGCGCGCCGGTCTCGGGCAGACCGTGGACTGGGACGACGTGCGCCAGATCGCCGAACTTATGCACAACACCTCTTCCTGCGGTGTCGGCCGCACGGGAACCGTGCCGCTTCTCGCCGCACTCAGGTACTTCCCCGAAGAACTGCGTGCCGTGCCCGCGGGCGCCAAGGGCGGCTTCTACTCCGTCACCACCAGCCCCTGCATCGAAGCCTGCCCCAGCCACGTCAACGTGCCCCGCTATATCGACTACATCCGCGACGGGCATAACGACCTTGCCGCCGGCGTGGTACTCCGGCACTATCCCCTGGCCGGAAGCTGCGGCCGCGTCTGCGTGAAGTACTGCGAAAAAGCCTGCCGCCGCGCTCAGGTGGACACCCCCGTGGATATCCGCGACCTGAAGCGCTTCGCCGCGGACAAGACCATTGTGCCCGGCCTGCTGCATCCCACCGTCTGCGACGTCGCCAAAAACCGGCGCGTGGCCGTCATCGGTGCCGGGCCTGTGGGCATAACCTGCGCCTATCAGCTCCTGGAAATGGGCTACCCCGTGGACATTTACGAAGCCCACGACCGCACGGGCGGCATGGTGCGCTACGGCATCCCCTTTTACCGCCTCCCCAAGAACGTGCTCGAACAGGAAAATCAGCTGGTTCGTGAGATGGGCGGCATCTTCTTCTTCAAGCAGAAGCTGGGCCGCGACTTCCACATCAACGACCTCTTCCAGCGCGGCTATCAGGCGGTGTTCATCGCCACAGGCTGCCCTCTGGGCGGCTACCTCGGCATGGAAGGCGAAGACACCTCCCTGCCTGACTATGAAAACGGCATCGAATTCCTCGAAAAGGTCCACGATGCCCTGGAAGCGGGCAAAACGCCGGAACTGGAAGGCGATGTCGTCGTCGTGGGCGGCGGCAACGTGGCCATGGACTGCTGCCGTTCCGCCGCGCGCATGACCTCAGGCAAGGTGCATCTGGTCTACCGCAGAACCGAACAGGACGCCCCCGCCGACCATGAAGAAATCGAAGAAGCCATGAAGGAAGGCGTGGAATTCCACTTCCTCACCGGTCAGGATCGCCTGGTGGTGGAAGACGGCAAGGTCAAGGGTCTCCAGTGCGTTGCCATGCGCCAGACCGAACCCGACGAGAGCGGCCGCCGCGGGGTGAAGCCCATCCCCGATTCGGCCTTCGTCATCCCCTGCGACCATGTCATCGCAGCTATCGGCCAGAAGAGCGACCCGAACATGCTCATCCCCGAAGACGGCATCGCCTGCGACAAGAAGCAGTGCATCATCGTGGACGCCTGCCAGGGAACCTCCCGCCCCGGCGTGTTCGCGGGCGGCGACGGCACCACCGGCCCCCGTTCCAAGGGCCCCAGCGTCATCATCCACGGCATGGCTCAGGGCGCGCTGGGCGCTCAGGCCATCGCCAGCTATCTCGAAACCGGCAAGGAACCCTTCATCCCGCGGGAACAGATCAGCTATGTCATCTGCAAGAGCCATATGCTGGACGGCGACGCCGTGTGCGGCGAGGAGAAGAAGGAGCGCGTGAAGATCGACGCCCTGCCGCCCGCCGAACGGAAGCACAACTTTGCCGAAGTGGAATCGTGCATGAGTCAGGGAGAGGCCTGGAAGGAAGCCGCGCGCTGCATGCGCTGCTACCGCATCCTGTCCGTGATCACCCGCTCCCCCATCCCCGGCGTGCAAGCCTAACAACCAGGAGACTCTGTCATGAAAGCTTTTATCAACAAGCACGAGTATAGTTTCGAACCCGGGGAAACCATTCTTCAAGTCGCCAGACGCAACGGCATATTCATCCCCACGCTCTGCCATTTCGCTCCGCTGGGGCACAAGCCGGGCACCTGCCGCGTCTGCCTTGTGGAAGTCACCGACGCCAGGAACGAAAAGCGTACCGTCACCTCCTGCAATACGCCCATGGAAGAAGGTATGCGCGTGGACACGCTCTCCGCGAACGTGCGGAACCAGCAGCGTCTCCAGATGGAAATGGTCATGGCCGACCACGACCAGAACTGCATCGCCTGCGCCCGTCACGGCGACTGCGAGCTTCAGGATCTCGGCATGTACGTCGGTCTGTCCTCCAACCGCTTTGCCCCGGAACTCCGCCACGCCCGCCCCTATGACGACACCATGAACGGCATGGTGCGCGACATGAGCAAGTGCATCCGCTGCCTGCGCTGCGTAGAAGTCTGCCGCAGTGTGCAGGGCGTTGCGGCGCTTACGGTTGACGGCACCGGGCTGGGTACGCACATCGGCGTGGGCCAGGCCCCCAGCCAGAACGCCTCGGCCTGCATCCAGTGCGGACAGTGCACCATCGTCTGCCCCACGGGCGCGCTGGCCGAACGCGACCAGAACAACGAAGTCCTCGACCTCATCGCCGACCCGGACATCACCACGGTGTTCAGCTTCGCCCCCGCGGTGCGCGTGGTCCTCGGCGAGGAATTCGGACTTGACCCCGGCTCCAATGTGGAAGGCCGCATTGTGGCGGCTCTGCGCCGTATCGGCGGGGACATCATCCTGGATACCGACTTCGCCGCCGACGTAGTCATCATGGAAGAGGGCACGGAACTGCTGCATCGCATCAAAGAAGGCGGCAAGCTCCCCATGTTCACTTCCTGCTGCCCGGGCTGGATCAACTATGCGGAAAAGCATTGCCCCGAAGCCATGCCCTTCCTGTCCACCACCCGTTCGCCACAGGCCGTGTTTGGCGCCCTGAGCAAGACCTACCTGGCCAGGCAGATGAACCTCGACCGCAGCCGCCTCCGCGTGATCTCCATCATGCCCTGCACGGCCAAGAAGGACGAAGCCGCACGGCCCCAGCTGCGGACGAACGGCGTCCCCGACATCGACGTGGTGATCACCGTACGCGAATTCGCCCGGCTGCTGCGCCGCTTCGGTCTCGATCTGCGGAACATCGAGCCTGAACCCTTCGACAACCCCTTCATGAGCGATTCCACCGGCGCGGCGGTCATCTTCGGCACCACGGGCGGCGTGATGGAAGCCGCCGTGCGCACGGTCTACGCCGTGCTCAACGGCAAGGAACTGGAAGGCATCGACGTTCTCCCCGTGCGCGGCGGAGCCGCCATCCGCGAGGCGGAAGTCGATCTGGGCGAAGGCAACGGCACGATCAAGGTCGCCATCTGCCACGGACTGGCCAACGCGCAGAAACTGGTGGAACAGGCAGCCGCGGGCACGTCGCCCTACACCTTCATCGAAGTCATGGCCTGCCCAGGCGGCTGCGTGGACGGCGGCGGCACCAGCCGCATCAAGGGGCAGTACCACCCCCACGCCGAACAAAGACAGCAGGGCCTGTACACCATCGACCGCGCCATGCCCCGCCGTCAGTCCCATAACAACCCGCAGATCAAGAAGCTCTATGCGGAATACCTCACCGAGCCGAACTCCCATCTGGCCCACGAACTGCTGCACACGCATTATAACGACCGCAGCAGCGTCCAGACGGAAAGCATACTCTCCATCAAAAAGAAGCTGACGCTCACCGACAAGTAACGTCTGCTTCGGCGTTGACTCCGGCCGCCTTCTCCGTTTCCGCGGGGAAGGCGGCTTTCCTTTTCCGTACGCTCCAGAGACGCGGGAATGTTCTCCCGCAGGTCATAAAAAAACGCCCCCTCGCAAGACCGCGGGGAGGCGCTTTCCGCAAAAAAATGGTTCTCAGTGGACGTGTTCTCCGCGCTTGACGCGATAGACGATGGCGCAGAGCATGACAGCGAAATAAATAAAGATGCAGCTCACCCCGACGAAGCCTTGGGCCGTGGAATGCATGGCGCTGCTGATGAGTTCGAGCATGGTTTCCCCCTCCGTTTCCGCCCTCCCTGCTTCAGCGGGAATAAGCGTTATCATGTTTATGCAGTTTCACCCGGAAAAAAGAAAAAGTCAAGGCGTCCGCCGCAGGGAGAGCTTCACGTTTTCAAGAAAGATTACGCTTCAGCTCTCTGAAAGGGGAACGACCTTTCAAAAATCATAAAAAGGCGAACATCACGCAGCAAAACGCCTCTGCCCGCTTTTGCCTTTTTTCCCGCTGCCGCCTATACTGACGCCACCTTTCCCGCAAGGAGAACGCCATGAACCACGCGCCAGGCGATGAACTGGAACTGACACTGCACGGTTTTTCCCCGGACGGGCGCGGTGTTGGCCGCACGGACGAGGGACTGACCGTCTTCGTGCAGGGCGGTCTTGCCGGTCAGCGCGTCCGGGCACGCCTTACGTCTGTCAAAAAATGCATGGCCGAGGCCGAAGCTGCGGCCGTCCTTGAAGCTTCTCCCGAGGAACGCCCCGCCCCCTGCCCCCACGCCGCGCACTGCGGCGGATGCCCCTGGCAGCGCCTTCCGCTCCCGCTCCAGCACACCTGGAAGCGGCGCATTGTCCATGATGCGCTGACGCGCATCGGGCGGCTGAACGTGCCGGAAGCGCTGGTTCAGCCCGTTCTCTCCACCGGCCAGGAATGGGGCTGGCGCAACAAGATGGAATTCGCCTTTGCCGCGGACAGCGCGGGAAAGACGCTTCTCGGCCTGCGCGCCCGTGCCTCCCATGCCGTTGTGGAAGTGACGGGCTGCCTGCTCCAGACCCCGCGCACCATGGCCGTGCTTCAGGCTCTGCGGGAACTCTGCCGCAAGGCCGGCCTGTCCGCCGCACCCGAAGCCAACCGCACAGCCACCCGATCGAGCGCCCGGCCAGGTGCCATACTCCGTTTCGCCGTCCTGCGCGAACCGCGGCGCGGCGGCTGCCTCGCGGAGCTTATCACCCTGCCCGCTCCTCAGGAGGCGCAAAAGGTCAGGCAGGTGGGCGAAGCGCTCCTCTCCGGCCCGTGGGGAGTCACCGGCTTTGTCCACAGCACGCGCGCAGCGCCGTCTTCCGTGGCCAGCGGGGAACGCACGGCGCTCGTTCTCGGCGAAAGCACACTTACGGAAACGCTTTTCCTCCAGGGGCGCGAAGTGGCCTTCCGCCTTGGCCACAACTCCTTCTTCCAGGTGAACAGCCAGGCCGCGGAACTCCTCTACGAGACCGCCGCGCAAGAAGCCGCCCGGCTCTTTCCCTCTGCGCCGGGGACGCTCTGGGGGAAGAGCTGCTGGGACATCTACTGCGGTGTGGGCGGACTGGCCCTGACGCTGGCCCCGCATTTCGAGTCCGTTTCAGGGCTGGAGATCGCCACCCCGGCCGTGGCTCTGGCTTCGGCCAACGCCGCGGCCCTCAGGGAAAACACAGTCTTCCGCTTTGAAACCGGGGACGCCGCGGCTCTGGAACGCTGGTTTCAGCGTTTTGGCACACCGGAGCTTCTGGTCACGGATCCGCCGCGCTCCGGCATGGACTCACGCACCGTGCAGGCCCTGCTCACATTCCGTCCGCCCCGTCTGCTGCTGGTCTCCTGCAATCCGGCCACACTTGCGCGGGATCTCGCCCGGATCTCTTCCGCCTACGAACTCCGCTCCGTGCGCCCGGTGGACCTTTTCCCGCAGACGCCGCACGTTGAAACTGTGGTTTGCCTGTCCCGCGGAGAAGGCTGACCATTCCGGCGGGAAGGGGAACGGCGGCTCTTTTATTGACGCTCAGCTGCCGGCAGGCTAAACTGGAAAGAGTGTGGATTTTTTTGAAATGGGGAGGCAAGGGCTATACCCTGCTCACCTCCTGAAAAAACTCGATAAACGTCTGGTGCAAGCGGCATGGCAAGCGGTCCTGACGATTTTGTTGCAAAAAGCACAGAAACCTCAGCAAGGAACCGCTGTGAAACATATCGTGCGCTGGGAGCGGCGTATATGACAAAACAGGTAAAATCCAGGCAGAATGTGGCAGACTACGGTGAAGTGTTTACCGCCAAGCGCGAAGTCAACGCCATGCTTGATCTGGTAAAGCAGGAGACCGAGCGGGTTGACAGCCGCTTCCTGGAACCTGCCTGCGGAGACGGAAATTTCGTGGTCGAGATACTCCGCCGGAAATTGGAGGCGGCAAAACGGCAGTCTGTACCGCCAAGGAAGAAAAAGCCCGTGCCGCTCGAATTTGAGAAACAGTCGCTTATCGCTGTGGCCAGCATTTACGGCGTAGACCTGCTGGAGAACAATGTCGTTGCCTGCCGGAAAAGGCTTTATGAACTCTGGAACAGCGCATACGAGGCCATTTGCCAAAAGGAAGCCAGCGAGGACTGCCGGGCGGCCATCCAGTTTATCCTGCGCAGAAACATTGTCTGCGGGAACGCGCTCAGCCTGAAGAAGGTCGATGAGAAAGGGCAGGACACGGAAGAACCCATCGAGTTTTCCGAATGGACTTTTGTGACGGGAACGAAACTGCAGCGGAAGGACTTCCGCTTTGACAAATTGCTGGCCGGTGACTATGAGCCGCGGGCCGCTGTCAGAAAAAAGAGCGAACCTGCTACGGGCCGGCAGCTGATGCTGTGTCCTGTTCAGAAAGAGACAGCGAGTGATGAAGGGGAGTTTCTGGCTCATTACATCGCCGATTATCGGAGGATACACACGTATGGCAGCTAACCTTTATAACACCATGTACAACCCGGATGTGTTGTCCTGCCTTGCCAACCTGTCCAGCGATGAGGTGTTCACCCCGCCGGAAGTGGCCAACGCCATGCTCGACCTTCTGCCGCAGGAATTGTTCAGTGACCCGAACGCCACCTTTTTAGACCCGGCGGCAAAGAGCGGCGTTTTTCTGCGGGAAATCGCAAAACGACTTTTGAAAGGGCTTGAACCGATTTATCCTGACCTTCAGGAGCGGACGGATCACATTTTTAAACACCAGCTCTACGGCATGGCCATCACGGAGCTGACCTCCCACCTGGCACGGCGCAGCCTGTACTGTTCCAAGACGGCAAACGGCAATTATTCCGTGACGCATTTTAAGACGATTGACGGCAATATACGCTTTAAAACTATTCAGCACCGATGGAAAGACGGGCACTGTATGTTCTGCGGGGCATCGCAAAAAGAATATGATCGTGCAGAAGGCTTGGAAACTCATGCCTATGAATGGATCCACACCACAAAGCCTGAGGAGATTTTTAACATGAAGTTTGATGTAATAATAGGCAATCCTCCATATCAGTTGAGTGATGGGGGGAATGGGGTAAGTGCAAAACCAATATATAATTTATTTGTTGATCAAGCTAAAAAACTTAACCCTCGCTATCTAACTATGATTATCCCTGCTCGATGGTTTTCCGGAGGTAAAGGATTAGATAACTTTCGAAAAACTATGCTATCTGATTACCATATAACACATTTAATAGATTATCAAAATGCAAAAGACTGCTTCCCTAATATTAGTATAGGTGGAGGTGTATGTTATTTCCTTTGGGAGAGAGAGAGAGAGAGAGAGAGACCGATTGCAAAATTACAAATGTTATAAATGGAAAGACTAATACTCTTAGTCGTCCATTGAATCAATTTCCAGTTTTTGTTCGATACAATGAGGCTATTAATATTATTGAAAAAGTTAAAAAATTAAATGAACCTTCTATAGTCGAACAAATAAGCTCTCGTAATCCCTTTGGTTTAGCTACAAATATAAGAGGGACATCAAAAAAAGATCTCCACACTCTTTTGGTATATTCGAGCAAAGAACCTGGATATATTAGCTATAATAAAATCATACAAGGCCATGAATATATCAAGAAATATAAAATAATGATTAGCCGTGTTACCAGCGAACATGCTGGAGAACCTGACAGTGATGGAAAATATAAAGTAATATCAAGCTTAAAGATTTTGGAGCCAGAGGAAGTTTGCACAGATTCTTATATTATTGCTTTTTCATCACAAGAAAAAAAATATACAAAAAATGCTTTTAACTATATTAAAACGAAGTTTGTTCGTTTTCTTATTTTACAAACTTTATCATCAATTAATCTTTCTCGTGAAAGATATGAATTTGTCCCCATGCAAGACTTCTCTAAGTCTTGGACTGACGAAGAATTATACGCAAAATATAACCTGACCGATGACGAAATCGCTTTTATCGAAAGCATGATAAAGCCTATGGATCTGGGAGGTGACGACTGATGCTCGCACTTCCTTTCTTCCCGCAGCGCACAACATCCCATCCCAAAATTTACGCCTATGAATTTGTAGGCGTCGCCTCTCACAAGGGCTATATCAAAATCGGCTATACCGAACGGGATGTGGAGACTCGTGTCAAGGAACAGGTGCGTACCGCCGCCGTGCCCTATAAAATCCTCGGACATTGGTCCGCCATGAAAAACGACGGCAGCTGCTTCACCGACCATGACGTCCATGCCTTTCTGAAGGCAAGGGGCAAGGCTCGGCTCAACGCTGGCGAAGACCGCAATGAGTGGTTCAAATGCTCCCTCAAAGATGTGGAGGCTGCCATCGTTGCCATCAAGACAGGCACAGAAAATGTGGAAAGCCGCACACGGACCTTTGCCATGCGCCCGGAACAGGCCCTGGCGGTAGAGAGAACCGTCAAATATTTTGCGTCTGTCTATCAGGAGAACAGCGGCAGGACGCCGAAGTTTCTCTGGAACGCCAAAATGCGTTTCGGCAAGACCTTTGCTTCCTATCAGCTTGCCAGGCGGATGGGCTTTAAACGTGTGCTGATCCTGACCTTCAAGCCCGCCGTGCAGACGGCCTGGCGGGAGGATTTACTGAGCCACATCGACTTCGAAGGCTGGCAGTTCATCACGCGCCCCGCGGTTCCCGGCGGTCTTTCCACCGATGCGCAGTTTCAGAGGGCGGACAAGTCCAGGCCCATTGTCTGCTTCGGTTCCTTTCAGGATTTCCTGGGCATCAACAAGGAGACCGGCGGCATAAAGGCGAACAATGAGTGGGTGCATACCACCAGCTGGGATCTCGTCATCTTTGACGAATATCATTTCGGCGCCTGGAAGGACAGCGCGAAAAAACTCTTTGAGCAGGACGAGGATTCCTACGACGATGATCCTTCCCCCTACGACAACACGGGAAACACCTATGATGAAACGTGGCTGCCGATCACGGCGACCTACTATCTGTACCTGTCCGGCACACCCTTCCGGGCGCTTAATTCCGGCGAGTTCATAGAAGAACAGGTGTATAACTGGACGTACTCCGATGAGCAGAAGGCCAAGGCGGAATGGCCGAATCTTTCCGCCTTCCCGGACTACCGCCCGAAGCCGGGCGACATCAATCCCTACGCCGCGCTGCCCCGCATGGTGCTGATGACCTATAAAATCCCGGAGAACATTCAGTATGTCGCCAAACAGGGAGAATTTGACGAATTTGACCTGAACGCCTTCTTCTCCGCGGAGAAAGACGAAAAAGGCTGCCGTTTCAAGTATGAAAACGAAGTGCAGAAATGGCTTGACCTGATCCGCGGTGCCTATCTGGAAACGACGGTGGACGAGCTGAAGCTGGGTGCGCAGAAGCCTCCGATGCCGTATTCCGATACACGGCTTTTGAATGTGCTGTCCCATACGCTGTGGTTTCTGCCCAATGTGGCTTCCTGCCATGCGATGGCAAACCTTCTCGCGCAAAGGCAGAACACCTTCTTTCATGACTATAGAATCAATGTCTGTGCCGGTGCGCAGGCAGGCATTGGCGCGGCCGCCCTGGAGCCGGTACTCCGTTCCATGGACGATCCTTTGGAGACAAGGACCATCACCCTTTCCTGCGGCAAGCTGACCACCGGCGTCACCATCAGGCCGTGGACGGGGATTTTCATGCTGCGCAACCTGACCAGCCCGGAAACATATTTCCAGGCTGCCTTCCGTGTGCAAAGCCCGTGGGAAATAAAAAAAGACAATGGCGAGCAGGAGATCATCAAGCAGGAATGTTATGTCTTCGATTTCGCTCTTGAGCGTGCGCTGCGCCAGATTTCCGATTATAGCTGCCGCCTCAATGTCGCCGAGCGCAATCCGGAAAAGAAAGTCGAAGAGATCACCAGATTTCTGCCGGTTCTTGCCTATGACGGAAGCTCCATGCGGCAGGTCAATGCCGCCGAAATCCTTGATATTGCCATGTCGGGCACGACCGCCACGCTCCTTGCCAAACGCTGGGAGTCCGCACTGCTTGTCAATGTGGACAACGAGACTCTGGCAAGGCTCCTTGCCAACGAAGAGGCGATGGCCGCTCTCATGCGGATAGAGGGCTTCCGCAGTTTGAACTCCGATATCGAGACGATCATCAATAAATCCAACGCCGTAAAGAAAGCCAAACGCGATGGGGAGGAGCTGCCGCCCAAAGAAAGGAAGGAATTGACCGAAGCGGAAAAGGAATACAAGTCAAAGCGGAAATTAATTCAGCAGAAGCTGATCAAGTTTGCCACCCGAGTGCCGGTGTTCATGTACCTGACCGACTATCGGGAATACAGTCTGCGGGATGTCATCACGCAGCTGGAACCGGAGCTTTTCAAGAAAGTCACCGGACTGAATGTGAAGGACTTTGAACTGCTGGTCTCGCTGAATGTGTTCAACGAAGCCCTGATGAATGACGCTGTTTACAAATTCAAGCGCTATGAGGATGCCAGTCTGGTCTATACCGGCATTGACAAGCATTCCGGAGAAAATGTCGGTCTTTACAGCACGGTCGTTTCCCGTGAGGATTATGACGCCATGGCCGGGCAGCTTGCTTCGTCCATGCAGGCCGCCTCTCCGGAAGACAGCGATTTCCCTGAAGAACCGGTATTCGCAAACATGGCCGGCTCTCTTGACACGGATGAGGATGAAGACGACGTGCCGCCGGCTGCGGAGCAGAAGGTGAAACTCCACGCAAAACGGAAAGCGGCTGCTCAGAACACAACGCCACCTTCCGGCAGTACCTATCGCCCGGCCTATGTGCCTCCTGCCCCTGAACCGGCACCGATACCGAAAAAACCACGCATAAAGGCAGACACGTCCAGTGTTCACGCCGGCACCATCGTCACCCACAAGGCGTTTGGAACAGGCCGGGTTAAGGGCATTGACGGAGGCGTCATCATCGTGGTCTTTGGCGGTGTGGATAGAAAGTTTCAATTCCCGGGGGCTTTTGAACAAGGCTTCCTGGAACTGCCTGAAGCTGAAAGATAAGCAGCCAGAGATACCTGCCTTTGCAGTTTTTGAGGCATTTGTTTTCCAAATGCAGGCAAACTGCTTTGGCAGGTGCTATCTGTGGCAGAACAAAACTCAAAAGCGCGGCCTCTGGCAATGCCGGGAGCAGCTTTTGAGAGCGCCACCTTAATAATGATAAAAGTTCTTCGATCTTGCCATTAACGCGAAATCGCTGAAACAACGCCAGAGATTTATTCAA
>NZ_CANRLT010000039.1 GCF_947631555.1 uncultured Mailhella sp.
GAGACGGCACAGGTATCTAAGGAGAAGTGCAATCCACGATGTCTGCGAAAGCTGTATCTTGCCACCCGAGCTACTGTTGAGGCAAATATAGAATTTCTGGTTGAGCAGGCAATGGATCGCCAGATGGAACAGGAACAAATTGCTTTTGGCTGGAGTTCGGAACGAAAGTAATGTGATCTCAGCAGTCAGAAGATAGTGGTCATTCTCGTAATGGGAGATGAGAACTCATAAAGACGTAAAGGCGCATAGTTGATAGGATAGATCTTCCATAACAGTTGATGATACCAGACAGGTTAGGCATTATCTGGATAATGGGTGAACTACCTATAATTTCATGAAAAAGGGTTGAAAACAAATGGATAAGCACCAGAACACAAATGTGAATATCCAGAAAACGCTTCTGCTAACAGCAGGAGCTTACATATTACTTGTGGTTCTGTTCTATTGGCTTGCGGGACACCAACTCCACTATAGAGAATCTCGCGGAAATTTTGAACAACCTCCGGCTGAAGCTAGCATAGTAGAATTGGTTCAAGGTACGGTTGTGGACCAAACCTTCACTGTGAATGTTCAGCGCCTCCAGTCCGTGTCAGTCCAGTGGGGAACCTACTACCGGCCTAATGCTGGGACGATAACCATGGAGTTGTACGATTTACGGGATGGTACTTTGCTCATGACCGAGACATTCGACGCCTCGGTCATCCCCGAGGGGGGCTTGACCACCATGAAGGCAGAGACACCCATTGAAACGGTCTATGGCGCACCGTTGCTGCTGAGACTCTGGGCTGATTCCCAGCCCGGGAGCGCATTGTCCCCCATGATGTCTGTGTCCACCGAAGAGAACGACTTCTTCCTTTCTTTAAATGGAAATGCTATTGGAGGTATTCTGTGCTTCTCTGTTTCCGGTGAGGATTACATTTGGATTGGCTTGCACTATTGGGAGTTTGCGGCGGTCTTCGGAGCCATATTGGCGCTGGTGGGGCTTTTTGTGTGGCTACGCTGGAAGAAAGGCAAGCGTAGCTATGTGGTCAACGCTCTGATTGCGGTGAAAAAGTACAAATTTCTCATCCAACAGCTGGTGTCCCGGGACTTCAAGACTAAGTACAAGCGGTCCATTTTGGGCGTGTTCTGGAGCTTCCTGAACCCCCTGCTGACTATGGCGGTGCAGTACATAGTGTTCTCGAATCTTTTTCGATTTGACGTACCGCATTACCAAGTTTACCTAATCACTGGAATCGTCATTTTTAACTTTTTCACTGAGTCCACTAACATGGCCTTGGGCTCTATCGTGGGCAATGCCGGGCTCATCACAAAGGTCTACGTGCCCAAGTACATCTACCCGCTGACCCGGGTACTGTCATCGTTAGTAAACTTAGTGATTTCTCTAATCCCGCTCATGCTAGTGGTTCTCTTTTCTGGCATTATCCCCACAAAAGCCTACTCTTTAGTATTTTTCGTCCTGATTTGCCTGACCGTTTTTTCCCTGGGCATTGGACTTCTTCTGGCAGCGGCCATGGTATTCTTTCGAGATGTCCAGTTTCTCTGGGGCGTCCTCACTATGATATGGATGTACCTGACGCCCATTTTCTATCCAGAAAGCATCCTACCTGACAACATCGCTTGGGTGCTAAATGTGAATCCGCTCTATTATTTCATCACTTTCGCCCGGACCTGTATCATGGACGGTATCTCCCCTGAACCCATTGTCTACTTTCAGTGTGCCATGATTGCTCTGTGTTCGCTTCTGGTGGGAGCGCTAGTTTTCCAAAAAAGCCAGGATCGGTTCGTGCTCTACCTGTGAGGTGTCTATGAGTAAAACAATGATTGAAGTCAATGACGTGACCATGCGTTTCCGGATGAACAACGACAAGATCATCTCGCTGAAGGAGTTCGTCACCACCGCCATCCGGGGTAAGCTCAACTACAATGAGTTCACGGCTCTTAGTCACGTGTCTTTTGATGTCCAACACGGCGAAACTCTTGGCCTCATCGGTCGTAATGGTGCAGGGAAGAGTACACTTCTCAAAATTATCTCCGGTATTCTTAAACCAACCGAGGGCACCATCGCTGTCTGTGGCAACGTTGTTCCCATGCTAGAACTTGGTAGCGGTTTCGATTTTGATCTAACCGGCAAGGAGAATATCTTCCTCAACGGCGCGATCCTAGGCTATGACGAGGAATTCCTGAAATCCAAGTACGACGAAATCGTTGACTTTTCCGAACTTGGCAAATTCATCGAGATCCCCATCCGTAACTACTCCTCTGGTATGCTTGCCCGTCTCGCGTTCTCCGTGGCTGCCATCGTGAAACCGGAAATCCTAATTGTCGATGAGATCCTCTCCGTTGGCGACACTGCTTTCCAGGAAAAGAGCCACGCCCGTATGCTTGAACTCATGGGCGGCGGCACCACGGTGCTTTTCGTAAGTCACAACATAAAGCAGATCAAGGAGATGTGCACCAGAGTCATGTGGCTAGAGCAAGGGCATATCAAGATGATTGGCAAATCGGAGGAAGTCTGCGGCAATTACATTCTGTGATTTCTTCTATCTCAAGAAAAGTGTGTGATCCTAATGAATAACCCAAGACGTATTTGTTGCTTTTGTGAACGATGGGAGTCCGGCGGTATTGAGTCTTTCCTATCCAACGTTCTGAGTCGAATGGACTTGACGGATTTAGAAGTCGATATTGTCGCAACGAGCCTCGGAGAGAGCATTTTCACAAGGCCCCTCCAAGACTGTGGTGTGAGCTTCTATGAGCTGTCCGGGAGCCAACGGAACACCTTGGCCAACTACCAACGATTCCGAAAGCTCCTCCGGGAGCGGCGGTACGACATCATCCATTTGAACGCGTTCCATGGCATGTCTCTGGCTTATGTGAAGATTGCTCAAGAGAATGGAGTCTCTACAAGGATTGCCCACAGCCACAACACCGCTTTGCGCAAGAGTACAGCGCGCCCTCTCAAGCTGGCTGTCCACTCCTGGGCCCGGAACAGGTACACAAAGTATGCCACAGACTTATGGGCCTGTTCCCAAAATGCGGCAGAGTTTCTTTTCGGGAGGCAAGAACTCGAAAAGCGAGGATTCCAATTCATCCCAAACGGGATTGACACCGAACGCTTTCGCTTTGACCCAGCAGTCCGCGCCCAAGTACGCACCTACTTGGGGATTGAAAATGATTTTGTCATCGGTCATATAGGTCGCCTGTGTTATCAAAAGAACCAGCTCTTCCTGCTAGATGTCCTGACCGAGGCGCTGAAGATTGACCCGAATACTGTTCTCATGTTGGTCGGCGAGGGTGAGGACGAACCAACCCTCCGAAAAAGAGCCGCCGATTTACACATTGCTGATAAGGTTATTTTCTACGGTATCACCGCCCACCCAGAAATATTACTTTGGGCCATGGATGTTTTCGCGTTTCCAAGCCGCTTCGAGGGGTTCGGCATCGCCGCCCTAGAGGCACTGGCCGCAGGACTGCCAGTGGTGTGTTCGGAAAATTTGCCCGATGAGATTCACATCGATCCCTGGCTCCAAACTGTTTCTTTGCATCAGGGAGCCTCTGCTTGGGCTTCCGAGTTAATGATGAAGAGGGTGCGCAGAAGTGAAATAACCGACGCTGTTATGGAGGCCGGTTTCGAGATTGCCCATACGGTAAGCCTCGTCAGAGGACAGTATACGGGGGGAGAATCCCCCGAATCAAATCGAATTAGTAAAGCTCCAAGGAGGGAAACCCCTGTATGATTCCAAAATATATCATCGTTCAGGCTGGAGGGAAGGGTACCCGGATGAAGCATCTGACCCGGAACAAGCCCAAGGCCTTGATACCCGTTGATAACCTGCCCATGCTGTTCCACCTGTTTCGGAAGTATCCAGACAGCAAATATGTCATCATCGGGGACTACAAGTGCGATGTGCTGGAGCGGTATATAGCCGCTTTCGCCGATGTGGATTACATCGTTGTCCGGGCCACCGGGTTCAGCGGTACCTGCGCGGGGCTTCAGCAGTCCCTAGACAAACTACCGGAGGGTGAGCCCTTTCTGCTTATCTGGTCCGACCTCATTTTGCCAAAGGACTTCGAGTTACCCGATGAAATAGGAGACTACATAGGTGTGGCCAAGGATTTTCCCTGCCGTTGGAAATACGAAAACGGGACGTTTGCTGAAGAACGCTCAAACACCTTCGGAGTGGCGGGCCTCTTCTTCTTACACGACAAAACGGCTCTGGCAGATGTACCGCGAGAGGGCGAGCTGGTCAGGTGGCTCTCTGAGGTGGGGTTGACCTTTCAAAGTCTGCCGCTCTACCGAGTTCAAGAGTATGGCCTACTGTCCGAATACGAGAAGCTAGAGACCTCCCGCTGCCGACCCTTCAACCGGACGTACATTGAGGACAGTTGCTTCGTGAAAGAACCCATCGATGCCCAAGGCCGGGGTCTGGCCAAGCGGGAGGCTGCCTGGTACAGGCGCGTCCAGGGACGGCACTTCCCCAATATACCCGACATCGTCTCCTACGAACCGCTGAAGATGGAACTCATCGGAGGCAAGGCCATCTATGAGTACGAGGACCTTACATACAACGAAAAGGCGGAACTCTTAGGGCAAATTATCGGCTGCTTGAAATCTGTCCAAGCCCTTGAAAGTGTTCCGTCAGACCGGGGTAGCTTCGACGAGGCGTACATCGGGAAGACTTTCCAGCGGCTTGAGAAGGTCAAAGACCTTGTCCCCTTTGCCGGGGACGAGTACGTCACGGTGAACGGCCGGAGATGCCGGAACGTGTTCTATTGCCAGGAGGCACTTGAAAAGCAGATCGCGGAGTATTTCCCGCCGGAGTTCAAGCTCATCCACGGGGACTGCACCTTCTCCAACATGATGCTGCGCGCGGACGGCACCCCGGTGCTCATCGACCCGCGGGGGTACTTCGGCACCACGGAGCTGTACGGGGACCCGGCCTACGACTGGTCCAAGCTCTACTACTCCGTGGTGGGCAACTACGACCAGTTCAACCGCAAACGGTTTTCCCTGGAGATTGGGAAGGACAGCGTAGAGCTGCGGATCGCCTCCAACGGCTGGGAGAGCCTAGAGCCCGAGTTCTTCCGCCTCTTGGAGGATGAGGTGACGCCGGAGCAGGTGAGGCTGATCCACGCCATCATCTGGCTGTCCCTGACCACCTACGCCTGGGAGGACTACGACTCCATCTGCGGGGCCTTTTACAACGGACTTTATTACCTGGAGGAAGCGTTTACATGAGGACATATTTCAAAAACATCCTGAACACCATCGAAAAGTCCGTCCAGTCCATGGACGAGGCGGTGTTCAACCAGCTTTTGGACGAGTGTCAAACCGTCATTGAGAGCGGCCGGAAGGTCATTGTCAGCGGTCTGGGGAAGAACGTCCCGGTGTGTGACAAATTCGTAGGGACCATGAACTCCCTAGGAATCCCGGCGGCGTTCATGAATACCAACACCGCCGTCCATGGGGACCTGGGACTGGTGAAGCCGGGGGACCTGGTCATCCTGCTGACCAAGAGCGGCGAGACCATTGAATCCGTGTATCTCACCAAGCTACTGAAGCAGCGCGGGGCGGACTTGTGGTTGCTCAGCTTCAACCGGGAGAGCACCTTGACGCTGGAGATTCCCAAGCACCTGATTCTGGACCTGGACCACGAGGGGGACGCCTGGGACATTGTGCCCAACAACTCCACCACAGTAAACCTGATCGTGCTCCAGGGGCTGGCACTGAATCTGGCGGAGCGGATGGGGGTCACATTGGCGGATTTCAAGGTGAACCACCCTGGCGGGGCCATTGGGGAGCAACTGAAAAATGTGTGAGGAGATTATGCTGTCCCCGCTGCCTAAGACGTGGATCCTGGACCTGGACGGAACGCTGGTAAAGCACAACGGTTACAAGCTGGACGGTCACGACACACTGCTGTCGGGCGCGAAGGAGTTTCTCGCCAACATCCGACCGGATGACATGGTGGTCATCCTGACTTCCCGGACAGAAAGGTACCGCCAGTTGACCCTGGATTTCTTAAAAGAGCAGAACATTCGGTATGACCATATCATTTTCAATGTTCCATATGGGGAGCGGATCGTGGTCAACGACAAAAAGCCATCCGGCCTGGAGATGGCACTGGCTATCAGCACTATGCGGGATACTGCCCCGATGGTGAATATTGTGAGGGACGAAAACAGGTGAGGGGCGCGGTGAATCCCGCTTATCTGCGGCAGATACGGTGTGAAATGTATGGACGGCTCTGGGGGAGCTTCCGTGGCTTGCGCCTCTGGAGGAAGATGCGCCGAACCTGGAAAAGGGAAGAGACAGCCATTATCCTCGTTCCTTCGGGTGATCCGGAGGTTGGACCCTTTGCCTTGGCGTATCTGGACAGGCTCCTGAGTACTCGCAACTTAAAAAATGCCGTTATAGCGTCCGATGACTTGTCGTTCATTGGGAACCGAAAACACGGCTCAGAGTTAATCGTAAAAACGCTCCAACTGACAGGAGCAGACGTGGAAGATTTGTTGCGGCTGTCGGTTTTGTATCGATTCGACTCTAACTTTATCATCGCATCCCTGGACCAGCCGTTGGGGCGGAACGGGTCAAGGCTTGTCGGCGTGAAAGGAATCTCCAAAGAGGAAATCTTCTGTGTCGGCATTTACGGCCTCTCGCCATCTACGGAAAGCAACGGCTCTAGCGTGGCCTTCGAGGAAACCCGGTCAGGCGCGGGCGGTCCCATGAGGGCGGTCAAGCGGATGATACAGAAAGCGCCGTTCTTTGCCTTCTGCACGGCAATCATCGGCAGAGTCATACCGGGATACTTTCAATACGCCATACTTGTCAAGCGATTTGGCAGGAATACTGCAATCTTGCGCACTGCCTGGCACGGAACAGGGGACTACTACATCTGCGGGATGTATCTTCAGGATTACTTGTGGTCCAATCGAATTGACGATTATATTTTCCTCGTGAACGATAGGGGCAGCGAGGCAAAAGTCATGGAGCTGTTTGATGTCTATAAAAACCACACTGTAAAGCTCCGCTCTATAGCGCAGTTGAGTCGCTTTTGCGAGTTTATGCGGAACGAAACGCCTCTTTGCAGAACTTTCGAGTGTTCGGATCAGCTGTCCTTCATCGGAGAAAGGTTGAAAGGTTATCGCGGGCTGAACCTGATGGACTTTTATCTGAGGTACGGCTTCGGTTTTGAGTGGGAGCCGAGATTACAGATGCCGAAGTTTTCACAGAACATCGATAACATTATGGCTCAAATGAGCGAAAAAGGGCTTCTCCCCGAAAAAACTGTCCTGCTGGCTCCCTATTCCACCTGCTCGAAAACGCACCTGCCACCAGACTCCTTTTGGGAAGCGACCGCTGCCCACCTGCAGGAGTCAGGCTATACAGTGGCCACGAACTGCTTCGGTCGGGAGAAGCCGGTCAAAGGCACCATAGCGATATCCATAGAATACTCGGATATCGTACCCTTCCTAAACGAAGCCGGCAGCTTCATAGGCATCCGAAGCGGACTATGCGACATCATCTCCCAATCCTCCTGCCATAAAATCATTATTCATACGGAGAAATCGGAATATTGGCCTGATAAATGCTCGGAGGTTTTTTTGGGGCTTCGAGCTATGAAACTAAGCAGAACAGTAGACGAGTTGACTTACAGTGGAGACACAAAGACGTTGAATGATGAAATAGTAAGGTTAACCGATGAATGGTGATTGGTGAACTTTGATTAGGCGATTATCTACGTGATACGGGGGCAAAATTATGCTGATTTGATGGCAGTTAGGAAAAAGGGTTACAGTGTCACGATTATAGAGAGCGGTTAAGTCACATATCAAAATGTCCTTATACTATATTTGCTGGTGGAGAAGGTTAAATATGAGATATGTTAATTCAGAAAATAGAAAATTAAAAAAAGCATTTAACGCCTCGTTTCTTCAAGCTTTTTTGGGTTGGCTATATTGGGGATGGATTGTTAGAAAGTATAGGCTAAAAACGAAAAATGTGAAAACATTATGTGTGTTGCTGCCAATGCAGGAGCCAGAGACTTCTTTCTATGCAATCAAATTGTTGGACAAGGCTGTTCGCATAAGGGAACTTGAAAACTCAATTGTGTTCACAACAAATGCGAATTATGAAAAGATGATAAGGGCGATGTGTACAACTCTGCTAGGTGTAGTTATTTGCTCGCAAAAATCGTATATGAGGCTTCTTCAATATTCTGTCTATACAGGAATTGACAGTAGATTCATTAACGCGTCAATTGAAGAACCGCATGCCAGAGCGTCTGGACAGTTGCTTGGGTTCAAGAATATAACTTGCGAATCCTTAGTTGCTTACGGCATTTATGGAATCGTGGATTACGATACACGTGATTCTAATAGAGAAGAAATGTATGAGTTTCTACAACATTGTCATGCTGGCATGAGTGAGGGAATAGTAGATGGAAATTGATAGAATAGAACAGAATCTCAAGAACTTGCTTGAAGCAGGACGCTTGGATGGAAAGCAGATCTATATTCTTGGAGCCAATGAAGAAGCGGTAAGTTTTATCAACTTTCTTGGAGCTTCCAGAATAAGCGCCATTTTAGATTCAAACGAAAAGACTAATGGCCTGACAATGTGCGGAAGGCCTATTCGGTATCTTCAGGATGAATTGGTTCCGTATTCGCCAAAGAAAGTGATTTTGCTGACCAATGGTTTTTCCGGCCAAGATATTGATAAGCTAAATATGATGGGCTACATTCATGATGTGCAAAGGTTTTGGATTTGTGAACCGGTTGCGTATATGGAAACAAAAAAGGAGAAAATTTTAAAGAAAATCAAAAGCCTTGGTATTTTTAGATTAATCGAAAACTACTTGAGGCTAAGAAAAGCAGTGAAATACTTATCAACAATTTATTCACAAGGCTATCAACATATTATGTTTTCGCCTTATCCCAGCATTGGTGATATATACATTTACGGACAATACTTGTCAGACGGGGTTATAAGTACCAATCAGTCAACCGTCTTTTTGGTTTGTGGGAATGCATGTAAGACCATGGCGAAAGAATGTGGATTTAATAATGTTATAGCTCTTAATAGCGAAATGATAACCCAAGTCAGCAAACTTAAATGCATTCTTGGAGATCAACAACTCTCTCTGGAATCTCTTCATTATGATTATTTCCCGCCAGTAAGTATCATGCTGGCATCGGTGTACAGGAATGGTATTACATTTGATGAACTCTTGGAAAAGAAAAAATTTCATTCAAAATATAATCTATCAAAAAAAATCATCAGTCCAGAAGAAGACCAGGTTGAATCTTATTGTAGAAAATGCGGGATTGAGAAGGGAAAATCTGTTCTTCTTGCCCCGTATGCTAAATCTGTACCAGCTATAAGCTCTGTGTTTTGGGAAAATTTAACTGTATCGTTAAAGAGAGCAGGGTACAAGGTATTTATGAATAAAGGTGGTCCATCGGAAATGATAATTCCTGGGACGATTGCTATAACCCCCCCTTTTTCACTCCTTGCCGAAGTGATCGAATATGCTGGTGCTATCATTTCTTTGCGAAGCGGAATATGTGATATATGCAGCTATACAACAGCAAAGAAAATTATACTCTATCCAAAAAAGCAGTGGAAATATGGAGAAGAGTATATAACGCACGTTGGTTTTTCAAACTTCCCAAATATAAAGCGTTTGGCAGAATTTGAATGTGAACAAATACCAGAACAACGATTTACCGATGAAATACTTCAAACGTTTCTTAAAATCTGATTATGGGGGATAGCGACCTTGGGCAGAATTAGAAATTCGATTTGTGCATTTCGCACTCTCTTTAGAATATATAGAGGAAACGGGTACAGAGTTCGTTATTTAGATGATCTTATTATGGCGTCTGGTACTTTGCATAATCCAAGACGCGTTGACTTTGTTGAACTCGGCAAACAAAACGATGGAGTTCCTATAGCAATCATAAGGCTACCACAATGGTGGATTCCTACCGCTGGGTTTTATGCGCTTATGACAAAAACATTATTGGGGTTATACGCAGCTGACAAATTATGCTTGACCCCTGTAGTGGATAACTGGAGCGGATGCCCATATGAGGAAGATAAGCGAGTGCATGGAACGAATATCGTATTTGAGTACTATTTTGAACCGGTTTCTAAAGTAAGCCTAACGTCTGCTTTGGACAGTAAATCAGTTGCTATTTTAAGTGAAGAGAGTTTAGATCTGGGCTTTGTAGACTTTAGAACAGAATGGTTTAGACCAAATGATGATTTGGTTAACGCATTTGCAGAGTGTTATAGGAAATACATCCATTTAAACAAGATCGTTAAGGCGCAAATCGAAAAGGCAATACAGAAAAGACTAGATGGGAAAAAGACGCTAGGCGTTCACTTCCGTGGTACGGATTATAGTATTAACGCAGACAGTCATCCGGTAGCGCTGACAATAGAAGATTATTTTGACGAAATCGACTATGCCATGAAGAAGATGAATTTCGATCAAATTTTTCTGGCTACAGATGATTTAAACGCGTTGAAGAAGTTTCGAGAACGATATAAGAAGGTGTCGTTTTACCCCGATGCTATGAGGGCTACTGGGGATAAATCCGTAGCGTTTATTCATCATGATGAGGTGAAGCTGTCTCATTATCGAGCCGGATTTGAAGTGATTCGGGATTGCCTCACTCTCGCTGCGTGCGATGGCTTTATTGGAAGTCTATCACAAGTATCCTTGCATGTAAGAATCAACAGGAAAAGCACAGGCAAAGATTTTGAATATATAAAGGTGTTAGAAAAAGGAATCAATCACAATAACAAAAATTGGATAGATATTTACAACAAGCAGATTAAAAACGCAGAGAAATCATAGATTCATGAAAACTTTTCTTGACTATACTTATCGGGAATGCGTTAGAGCGCTTGACAGGAGGTACAAGATGAATCGTTTGAAATCTTTAGACGGATTAAGAGGTATTATTGCTCTCGTACTTGCCTTCTTATTCCACTATTATTGTTCATTCTCTGCAAATCCATTAGGAATCAGCAATATAGAAAGGCTGAGCACTCTTGCGTATCTGTTCTTCCTGATTAGTGGATTTGGGCTTTTTCTAAACTGTCGGCAGCAAGTAACCCAAATGTCCATCGCTCAGTTCATGCTAAAAAGAGTATCAAAATGGTACCCGCTCTTCTTTGCAACAACTTTCTGTACGGCAATTTTGATTTACATTTCACGATTGATCGTTGGAAATCTTGACTTCACGGGCACTACAGACAACCTCTATCATCTCTTGTTAAATGTATTTCTCATTCATAGCGGAGTAGCTGAGGATGGTCAGTCGTTCAATACCCCTGCTTGGTTTTTGGGTGTATTAGTTATTAATTACTTCATCTTCTATTGCATAGAAAGGTCGAAGTTAAGCTCAAAATATGTGTTTTATGTTCTGTGGACAATACTGGGGATTTACGTCGTTCATAAAGGAGTTCCCTTTGCCTTTCCATTGCTTACAACACAATGCGGATGTAGTTATTTGGCGTTTTGCACAGGTGTTGGCCTCGCATATATATATATATATATCAAACCATACAAAGCAGCGAATAGCATCATTCGTTTCTGCTCTTATAACGGCAGTAATGATACTTATGGTGACTATTTTTGGTGAAAGCGTTTTAGGGGACAGAATCATTATAGAGATTGCTGTGGTCGGTGCATGCTTTGTGACATTAGCATTATGTTGCAGCCCTGTCCGGTTCCTGCTTGAGACGAAAGCCTTACAAAAATGCGGGCAGCTGTCATTATATTTATATCTTGTCCATTGTCCGGTATATGTGTGCGTTAATTTGATCAACTATTTTGTGGGAGGAAAAATTGATTTTAATAGCAAGATCGTGTTTGCGGTAATTTTGAGCGTCACGGTCCTGATTTCAATATCTGCAAAAAGAATTGATGACCGAGTGCAAGCTCGGATTCTGCATATACAAAGATTGCGGAGGTAATACCGTATGGGAATCTTAATATCTGGACCGGTTAATTGGGAAGAGATTGTGAAGAACAGGGGAGGCACAGATCAGATGGACTGGCGCAAGCGAACAATTGCCGTAAGGAAACTACTCGGTGATGACATCCAATCCGTAATCGATGTTGGCGCTGGCAGTATGTTCCTTGGCCGACTGTTGAATCCAGAGGTCAGATACTATCCGGTTGACTATGAGCGACACTGTGACGAGACCTTGGTGTGCGACCTAAATGCTTATCAGTTCCCGGATATCAAGGCAGACGCAGCGGTTTTGGCGGGAATCTTAGAATACTTGAACGACATTGATTGGCTGTTTGACACACTGGCCGAACGTGTTTCCATGATTGTTCTGTCTTATAAAGGCAAAGAAGGCGGATTTGAACAATCAATATATTCATCTGATGAACTGATTACTAAGCTTCGGCAACGTGGTTTTATTCTAACCGGTTGGGATAAAGAATTTAAAGAATGGCCGTTGCTCGCAAGGTTCCAAAAAGCACAACCCCAGCTGCTGGCGGAGAACTATTTCTGCACCGGCTGCGGCGCCTGTGTAAACGCCTGCGAGGCCGGCGCGATTGAACTGAAGCCCGATTTTCAGGGCTTCTTAAAGCCGCAGACCGATACGGCAAAATGCGTGGGCTGCAACCGATGCGTGAACGTTTGCCCTTCCGCTAACATCCATGAGAACTACCACAACTCCGCGCCGGATTGCTATGCCGCCTGGGCGCAGGACGAGATCCGTATGGACTCGTCCTCCGGCGGCGCGTTCACCGTGCTGGCGCAACACATCCTGAGACAGGGAGGCGCGGTGTTTGGCGCGGCATGGACGGAGGATTTTCATCTGGAGCATGTTGGCATCGACACAGTGGAGGAATTGCCTAAGCTCCGCCATTCCAAGTATGTGCAGAGCAATACGAAGGATACCTTCCGCCAGGTGAAGGAGATCCTTGAATGCGGGCACCCTGTCTTGTATGTAGGTACGCCGTGCCAGATCGCGGGGCTTCATGCTTTCCTGGGCAAACCATATGAAGGGTTGTGTACAGTCGATTTGGTTTGCTTCTGCGTGACCCCTGTGAATGCATTTAGGAAATATCTTTCAGAACAATATGGTATAGAAAATGTAGAGCAGGTGGTGTTCCGAGATAAGCAATGCGGTTGGCGTTCAGATGTCTACTCGATTTGGAAGCGTGATGGCAGTGTATCTTGGCTGGATGTTGAGACCGGTGACTACCAGAAAGCGTATTATAACGTATTGCTTCGCAATAAAACCTGTGAGGGTTGTATATATGCGGACTTTCCACGACAGGGCGACATCACATTAGGTGACTTTTGGGGCATCGAACAACATGATCCTTCTTGGAATGACGGAAAAGGAACAAGCATGGTTTTCATCAATTCCGAAAAGGCCCGCTGTCTCCTGAATGAGGTGCAGCCAGAATTCCAAAGAATTGCTCAAGTCCCTCTGGAATGGGCTGGTGGAAAGGGAAACAGGATCAGGAAAGATGGACGCCCCAGGCATAAGAGAGCCGAGGATTTTCTGAATAATTTAAATCGATATTCCTTTAAGGAACTGGTAGATACAATTTTATTTGATACGCGCGATATTGGCCTGATATGTCTGCACAATAACAATTATGGCAATAACCTCACAAACTATGCTCTGTATCAATATCTGAACGATGCCGGATACTCAGTCGCGCTGATTGACCAGGCAAAGGACGCGCCATGGGTTCCGTATTCCACAAAACTGTCTCTTTTTGGGCATATTCCATATAAGGATACAGACCTGTTTCCAAGCGCCGATAATAAGCTCCAGCAAAAGCAGCTAAACAATAGATGTGGTTGCTTTATCGTTGGTTCAGATCAACTCTTCCGGGCCGTATTTATCGAGGGTTTGGCCCTGCACCCGTGCATGGACTGGGTGACCTCCGACAAGCTGAAGGTGTCGTATGCCACTTCATTCGGAGTCGGGAGCTTTGAAGGGAATGCGACGCTGAAAGCAAAAATGGGGTATTTTCTAAAACGATTTCAGGCAATTTCGGTGCGCGAAGATTCCGGCATAGAGATTCTCAAGCGGAATTTTGGAATTACTGACGGCGTATGCGTTTTGGACCCTGTATTCATATGCGATAAACGCCACTATGAGAATATGGCACAATATGGGAAAATGCGGCTACCCCAAAATGCATATGTGGGCGCATATATTCTTGATGTATCAGATGAAAAGACAAAAATGATACATAAAATTCTAAGTGAAAATGGATTGCAGAATTTTAACTTGATTACCGATGGAGAGGCAACGGAGCAGGAAATTAGGGCTTTTGGAAGTAGTGCCTTTCCGAGATCTCCGTTAGTAGAAGAATGGCTTGCCAACGTGCTGTATTCGGATGTATTTATCACAGATTCTTTCCACGGTGCCTGCTTTGCACTTATTTTCCAAAAAGATTTTTGGATCGTAACGAATGAAGATTCCTGGCGCGGCGGAAACCGGCTGCAAAATTTGGTTGGTATGCTGGGGATAGAAGATCGCCTGATCTTTGAGGGCTCGGATTGGAGCAAAATCGACTTCAGAAAACACATCGATTATGCAAAGGTCGCAAAAACTCTGGATCAAAAGCGGGAAGAGAGTACAAAATGGCTGGAAGCTGCTTTGAAATTGAGAAATACATTTTCTCAGAGTTATAGTACATACGATATTCTCGGCGAACGAATTGATAGCAATTTAGAGAATTTACAGCGAATCGAAAGAAGAGTTATTGATGATGAAAAACGGTTTGAGATAGTGGTTAAGGACACCGCTGTTCATTTGCAAGGGATAGTTAGAGAGGGTTTAGCAAGAGATGAAGATCAACGGCAGTTTCATGAAAGGTTGATTAGTATTCAACAGGAGGAAACCGCAGCGAGGCTGCAGTTGCAAAAAATGTTGGAAGAAGAAATCATAAAAAATCAAGAAACGGAGTTGAAGCTAGAGCAAGCATTAAACGAGAAGCACAATTTAGAACAGCAGATTTCAACAATACTTCAAAGTAATTCCTGGCAGATCACTAGGCCGTTTAGAAAAATCAAAGCTTTTTTGAAACGGCTATTCGGCTAATCAGGAAACAGTAAAGAGGTGAGCATTTGATTTACACAAAAACTCCTTTTCGAATGTCATTTTTCGGTGGGGGAACGGACTACGAGCCTTTTTTTAACGAGTATGGCGGCAGCGTAATCTCTACCACCTTTGACAAGTTCTGCTATGTAAGCGTGCGGCATCTACCTCGGTTCTTTGAATATCGAAACCAACTGACATATTCCAGAATTGAGAAAACATCATCAGTGGATGAGATTGAGCACCCTATGGTCCGAAATGCCATGAAGATGCTAAACATGGCTGAACTGTCTATTGGTTATGATGCTGATCTCCCGGCCAGAAGTGGACTGGGGAGCAGCAGCAGCTTCGCAGTGGGGCTTCTGAATGCGTTCCACGCACTAAAAGGTCACTACATCAGCAAAGAGCAGCTGGCCGGGGAAGCAATTTACTTGGAACGGGAATTATGCGCTGAAAGCGGCGGCTGGCAGGATCAAATCGCGGTGGCTTTCGGAGGTTTGAACAGGATCAATTTCCGACCAGGAGAATTTGAGGTTAGACCAATCATTATTACCAATCAACGCAAGGAACAGCTTAACAACAATCTTCTAATGTTCTTTACCGGTTTTTCGCGTCTATCAAGTGAAATCG
Organism: uncultured Mailhella sp.; assembly: GCF_947631555.1. Lineage (GTDB taxonomy): Bacteria > Desulfobacterota > Desulfovibrionia > Desulfovibrionales > Desulfovibrionaceae > Mailhella. The sequence continues at coordinate 15,734 of NZ_CANRLT010000039.1, forward strand.
CAAGGGAACAAGTCAAGGCAACACGGGATAAGACGAGAGAACTTCTGGAAATGCTGGCTCTTGTTGATGAAGGAGAGAATATTCTGTCTAAACGGCACGGCAATCTGGACGATTTTGGAAGACTTCTGGACACATCCTGGAAAATCAAACGAGGTATCACGAATAAAGTCAGCACAAATACGCTTGACCTGATTTACGACAAGGCGATTAAGCATGGCGCTCTTGGAGGAAAGTTGTTGGGTGCCGGCGGGGGAGGTTTCTTCATCTTCTATGTCCCGGAGGAGCGGCATCTTGAGGTGAAGGAAACACTGAAAGATCTGCTGTTCGTGCCCTTCCGGTTTGAAAATGCGGGTACAGAGGTTATGTATTACCAACCCGAAGATTACGACAAGTCTTTTCTAAAAAAGGAGGTAGCGAAATGACAAAAGCATTGATTACTGGCATGACGGGAATGGTTGGTTCCCATCTTGCGGATTATATCTTAGAGAATACCGATTGGGATGTCTACGGTATGCAGCGCTGGCGCAGCCCGCTGGATAACATCATGCACCTGATGCCCCGTATCAACGCGAAGGACAGGGTTTTCGTGGAATATGGCGATCTCAACGATATGGCCAGTTTGCTCACAGTATTGAACAAGGTCAGGCCGGACTATATTTTCCATTTGGCGGCACAGAGCTATCCGCAGACCAGCTTTACCGCGCCCATCGACACGTTGGAAACCAATATCCTGGGCACCTGCCGCCTGCTGGAATCGGTCAGGCAGTTGGGTCTGGACCCAATCATCCATGTCTGCGCCTCCAGTGAGGTGTTTGGTCGGGTGACTGCGGACAAGCTGCCCATAGATGAAGAGTGCTGCTTCCAGCCCGCGTCCCCCTACGCCATCTCGAAAGTGGGGACGGACCTCGTGGGCCGATTTTACGCAGAGGCCTACGGCATGAAGGTGATGACCACCCGTATGTTCACCCACACAGGGCCTCGGCGGGGTGACGTCTTCCATGAGAGCACCTTTGCTAAACAGGTGGCCATGATCGAGGCCGGCTTGCAGAATCCGGTCATCAAGGTGGGCAATCTGGAGTCTCTGCGCACCTACGCCGATGTCAGAGACGCAGTGCGGGCATACTTCATGCTGGTCACTGTGAACCCCATTCCCGGCGAGTATTACAACATCGGCGGGAGCTATACCTGCAAGGTGGGTGACACCCTGCAATTCTTCATCGACCATTCCCCCATGAAGGATCAGATCCGGGTGGAGGTGGACCCCGCCCGACTGCGCCCCATCGATGCCGATTTGCAGGTTCCGGACTGCTCGAAATTCAGGGAGCACAGCGGATGGGAGCCGGCGATCCCTTATGAGACCACCATGCTAGATTTGCTGAACTATTGGCGAGAAAAGGTGAAGCAGACCGGCGTGTATATCGACAGATAGGGTAAGTATATGCTGAAAATAAAAAAAACAGACTTTGAATTTACGGATGCTCGTGGTTCGATTGTGCAGTTGATTCATGGAGGATATCAGCAGCTCAATGTCATTACCAGTAAAAAGGGAGTTGTGCGGGGCGGACATTATCACAAGCAAAACGAAGAAGCCTTCTATGTCATTTCCGGTTCCCTGGAAGTGACGGTGAATGGCGATAGCCATCGCTTTGCTGCGGGAGAGTTCTTCGGAATAGAAGCCAATGATATGCATAGCTTCACTTTCCTGGAGGATACAGTGCTCGTTAGTATGTACAGCAATGGCGTTGAATTAGAAGATGGAACTAAAGATATTTTTACGGAGTGAATTATGAAGAACACTACAATCCATGAGATAAATCTCCTAGTCAACCGCTATCCAAGCCTTGAACCACTCAAAAATCAGCTCTTTGAGAGCGTAAGAATCATTTTGGACTCGTATCAACACGGGGGGAAAATCTTGACCTGTGGCAATGGCGGCAGCGCCGCCGACAGCCTGCACATGGTGGGCGAGCTTATGAAGAGCTTCGTGCTGGCCCGAAAGCTCCCGGAGGAGCTTCAGGAAAAGCTCCGGAACAATTATCCCGAAGTTGCCGACTACTACATAAAAAATCTCCAAGGTGCCGCTCCGGCTATCTCGCTGGTGAGTGAGACCGCGCTAATCACTGCTTACAGCAACGACAATGCCCCTACCCTCGCTTTTGCCCAGCAGGTTCTCGGTTATGGACGGGCAGGAGATGTTCTTATCGCCATATCTACCTCCGGAAATTCGGATAATGTGATCCACGCAGCAAGGATTGCCAAGGCTATCGGAGTGAAGGTGGTTTCCCTTACCGGAAAGGGTGGGGGCAAACTGGCGGAGTTTTCCGATGTTCTTCTGGATGTTCCCGCGAAGGTCACCTATCAAATACAGGAACTTCATCTCCCAATTTACCATGCGATTTGTCTGGCTGTCGAGCAGGAGCTTTTTGGAGAGAAATAAAGTTTAGGGTTACAAGGAGGTTCCAATATGTATGTAGTGATTGGTGCCAACGGCTTCTTGGGAAGTTATGTGATTAAAAACATCCTGGAGATGACGGACGAGAAGATCCTCGCCGTGCGAAAATCCTCACCAGGGAAAGATACGGATAGAGTAAAGTGGGTTTTCGGCGATATTTCCAATCCGCTATTTGTTGAGCAACTCAATAAAGAACATTTGGATACGAGTGACAGTAACAAGATAGTATATCTGGCCGCATACCACCATCCTGATCTTGTGGAGAAAAATCCGAAGCTCGCTTGGGATATAAATGTTACTGCGTTATCGCGTTTTATTAATTCGGTGGATAAGATGGAGAAGTTCTTTTACCCATCTTCTGACAGCGTCTACGGCGAAAGCGAACACGGGTATAGATTCAAAGAAACAGACCCTTTGAATCCTGTTAATCGCTATGGGCATCACAAATGTGCAGCTGAAAGTATCGTAACAGAATACGGGTACAACATTGTTCGCTATCCGTTCTTAATCGCGCCAAGTTTGGCGCCGGGTAAGCAGCACTTTTATGACACCATTGTACATACTCTTGGAGCGGGGCGACAAATTGAAATGTTCAAAGACTCCATGAGATCTGCATTGGACTTTGACACGGCGGCGCGGCTATTGATCCAACTGATGGAGAACGGCCCTGTACCGCAAAAATTAAATGTTTGCGGGGATGAAGACCTTTCTAAATATGACATCGGGATTAGGATTGCCGATAAGCTTCGAGTTTCCAGAGATTTGGTCAAGCCCATTTCCGTTGATAATTCCGCGGGCATCTTTGAGGTGAAACGCGCATCCAGTACACTTATGGACAATAGCCTCTTGAAGCAGACACTTGGGCTGACGGAAATCAGGCTGAAACTGTAAAGGAGAAATATGGAAGCCATTATTCTTGCGGGCGGCTTTGGAACAAGGCTGTCAACAGTCGTGAAGGACGTACCTAAACCGATGGCTCCCGTCTGCGGAAAACCATTTTTAGAGTATGTGTTGGACGCGGTGATTGCGGAGGGAGTCCACAAAGTGATCCTGGCAGTAGGCTATAAAATGCAAACCATAACTGAACATTTTGGCAGCTCCTATCATGGGGTGGATATTTTGTATTCAGTGGAGGAAACACCGCTTTATACTGGCGGTGCAATAAAACAAGCATTGCAACTCTGTGATGAGGATCGCGTTTTCGCAATCAACGGCGACACGTTTTTCCCGGTGAAGTTGAAGAAGATGCGCGAAGCTTCAGAGAACTACAAAGTACCGGTGGTTATTGCGGTCAAAAGAATGCTGAATTTTTCTCGATATGGGAATGTGAGCATTGATGAAAATAATATCGTCACTGCATTTAACGAAAAGCAGTTTTGCAGGGATGGCTTCATCAATGGAGGTGTCTATGATCTTTCCAGAACAGTCTTAGAGGACTGTCCGACCGTATTCAGTATAGAGAATGACTACTTCCCTGCGCTTGTAAAAGGAAGGAAAATTTGCGCGTTTCAAGATGATGGGCGCTTTATTGATATTGGAATTCCAGAAGATTATAAGCTTGCGCAGAAATTACTCGCAGGAGTGTGAGATGACATGATGGCAGCTTTTTTTGACCGGGACGGGACGATTAATGTCAATTACGGGCATGTGTATAGGATTGAAGATCTCAAGTTTATCAAAGGGGTCCCAGAGATAATTAAAACTTATAATGACGCCAATATCCCTGTAATTGTAATTACCAACCAAGCTGGGATTGCTAAAGGAATATATACCGTCGCGGAGATGCATCGGTTCAACCATTATATGAATGAGCAGCTTCAAGATCGGTATGGCGCTCATATTGACGCATTCTATTTTTGCCCGCATCACCCGGATTATACAGGACCTTGTTCGTGCCGAAAGCCGGAACCAGGCTTATTCTTTCAAGCTGCGCAAGAATGGAATATTGATTTATCTGAATCGATTATGTATGGGGACAAAGAAAGCGATGAAAAAGCGGCAAGGCTTGCGGGAATTGGACAGTATAAAATGATAAATGCATGATTTGCTTGATTATTGGCGTGATCACATGAAAAGCGACGGCAAATATCTGACGCGGTAAATGGCTGTCTATAGTGGTGTAGATATCTTTTTTGTGATGTTAATTGAGGTTTAATTTGCTATCAGCGAAAGAATACTACGGAAGGGGGCAGAACGTATGAGCATCACATTGTACGAACACAATGAGAATGCCTATCACGCCGCCCTCACCATGCTCCGCTCCACTGGCAAAGCCGCCGTCATCCACCCCACTGGCACAGGCAAGTCCTTCATCGGCTTCAAGTTCTGCGAGGACTTCCCTGAGAAGAACATCTGCTGGCTCTCCCCTTCCGAGTACATATTCCGAACCCAGCTGGACAACTTGGCTGCGGAGAGCGGACTCGTGCCGGAGAACATTACCTTTCTCACCTACGCTCGTCTTATGACGATGGATGAGGAAGAAATCGCGGCGATCCAACCCGATCTCATTATCCTGGATGAGTTCCATCGCTGCGGCGCGGAACAATGGGGCAAGGGCGTTCAGACACTTCTCAATGCCTATCCCGATGCTCCCCTGCTTGGCCTCTCCGCAACCAACATCCGCTTTCTGGACAATCAGCGGGATATGGCCGATGAACTGTTCGACGGCCACATCGCCTCGGAGATGACGCTGGGAGAGGCAATCGCGCGGAATATCCTAAAGCCGCCGAAGTATATACTCTCTGTCTATTCGTTCCAGAAGGATTTGGAGCGATACGAGGTCCGGGTGGCGAAGCTGCGAGACCCTGTGCGCCGTGACCGGGCAATGGACCTGTTGAAAACGCTGCGCCGGAACCTGGAAGAATCGGACGGGCTGGACGCGGTGTTCGCCCGCCATATGCCGGACCGGAACGGCAGGTATATCGTGTTCTGTTCCAGTATGGCGCACATGAACCGCATGATCTCCTATGTGCCGGAATGGTTTTCCTCCGTTGACCCCAATCCCCATATCTACCGGGCCTATTCCCCGGACCCCGCCACCCAAGCGGAGTTTGAAAAGTTCAGGACGGATGAGAGCGACCATTTGAAACTGCTTTTCACCATAGATATGCTCAATGAGGGTATCCACGTAACGGATGTGGACGGGGTGATTTTGTTCCGGCCAACGGTCTCCCCTATCATCTACAAGCAGCAGATCGGGCGGGCGTTGTCTGCCGGGAGCGAGAAAACTCCGGTCATCTTCGATGTGGTCAACAACATTGAGAACCTCACCAGCATCGGCGCGTTGGAACGGGACTTTGAGGATGCTGTGCTGCGTACCGGCGGCACAGAGCAGGAACGGCGAGAGCTTCTGCAAAGGTTCCAGATCATCGACGAGGTGCGGGACTGCCGGCAGCTCTTTGAGCGGCTGAACGACGCCCTTGCCGTTTCATGGGAGGATATGTATCAATATGCGAAGTCGTACTA
>NZ_CANRLT010000040.1 GCF_947631555.1 uncultured Mailhella sp.
GTCGACAAAATCGGAAGTGCCGCCGTCAAACCGGATGAGAGATTTATGGCAGGTGAAAGCAGCAAAATCATGACTCGAGGGCTGCCCAAAGCAGGCAGCGCCCAGGATTCCGTTCCTCTGCTGTGCGACTTTGCAGAGGAGCACTATCTGCCTTTTGTCCAAAAGACGAAGCGGAGCTGGAAGGTAGACCGCGGCAACCTGCAGCGGCATATCCTGCCCTATCTTGGCGAGTACCGGCTCTCCGACATCACTGCCGAAACGCTCCAGACCTGGCTCGACGCGCTCAGCCAAAGCGGGCTTGCGCACAACACCTGCGTCCGCCAGTACTGGCTGGCCAAATACGTCATGAACTGCGCCGCACGCTGGGGCTACCTGCCAGATGACAGGATGCTCAAGGCTCTCAAGTCGCTCAGGGTATCCACGGAGCAAGGTCGCAGCCCCGTGCTGCTGGAGCAATCCGAGCTTGCCCGGCTCCTCGATATCCTCAGGAAGTACCCGAACTGGTCCTCGGCCAACGCCATCACGCTGATGATCCTCACCGGAGCCAGCAAGTCCGAAATTCTCGGCCTTCGCTGGGAAGACGTGGATCTTGTCCGCGGCGTCCTCACCGTGACCGCGAACTTTACCGGACGGCAGCGGCTCATCCCGCTGAGCAGCAAAGCGCAGAAGTTTATTGAGAAGCTGCCGCGGCACGAGGGCACCCCGTGGCTGTTCTTCACGAGCTTGGGGACGCATCTCACCTACATCACCCGCGACTGGTACCAGATACGCGATGAATTCGGGCATCCCGAACTGCGCCTCCAGGACCTGCGCCATACCTTCGCAAACGTCCTGGTAAGCATGGGCGTCAACCGTGAGGGCCTGCAGACAATCCTCGGTCACTACAGGCCGGAGTCTCTGAAACTGGCGCGTTCACATACAAACGGAAATATCACGGGTTCCCTATGAGAATACAGCCGGTCATTCTTTGCGGCGGTTCAGGTACTCGCCTGTGGCCCGCATCTCGCACCCAGTACCCCAAGCAGTTCATGCCTCTGAGCAGCGGAAGCAATCTCTTCAAGGAAACTCTCCGCCGTATTGAGGGGATACGTGACCTCCAAGAGCCTGTCATCGTGAGCAATGACGCCTATCGCTTTTATGCCAGCACAGCGATGGACGAAACGGGAAAAACTGGAACCGTCATTCTCGAACCGTGCCCCCGCAATACCGCGCCGGCCATTGCTCTGGCAGCTTTTGCCGCGCTTGAGGAACAGGACGCACTGCTCTTGGTTCTGCCCTCCGATCATCACTTTGCTCATCCTGAAAATTTCTGCGCGGCGCTGGAGCTGGCCCGTCCCGCGGCCGAATCCGGCAGACTGGTGACCTTCGGCATACGGCCTTCCCACCCTGAAACCGGCTATGGCTACATCCAGCAGGGCACAAAGATTGAAGAAGGCGTCTTTGCGGTCTCGGAGTTTCACGAGAAGCCCTCTTTCAATCGCGCTGGTGAGATGCTTCGCGAAGGCGGCTGGCTGTGGAACTCCGGCATATTCCTCTTCAAGGCTTCCGCCTACTTGAACGAACTGAAAATCTGGGCGCCTGACATCTGGCAGGGCGTTGGGGATGCATGGAAAGCCCGCCGTACCGATTTCATCTTTGTCCGCCCCGGCGATGCTTTCTGTCAGTCGCCTTCCGACTCCATTGACTGCGCGGTCATGGAACACACCACCAGAGCGGCCGTTGTTCCCGTGGACTGCGGCTGGAGTGACCTCGGTTCGTGGGAAGCCTTCTATGACGCGGCGACGAAGGACGACTGCGGCAACGCCTGCGAAGGCGATGTGATGACGGAAAACGCCAGCGGCTGCTATCTGCGCTCGTCCCATCGCCTCATCGCTGCACTGGGGGTCCAGGACCTGGCCGTCATTGAGACCGGGGATGCCGTCCTCGTGTCCGACCGCCGCAGTTCGCAGAATGTGAAACAGCTGGTGGAAAAGCTGAAGCTGGCGCATCGACCGGAATCCGATGTTCACCTCAAGGTTCACCGCCCCTGGGGCAGCTACGAGACTCTCGTTCAAGGCGAAGGCTTTCAGGTGAAGCGCATCGTGGTGACACCCGGAGAAGAAAATTCCCTTCAGCTCCATCACCGCCGGGCGGAACACTGGGTGGTGGTCAAAGGCGTTGCCGAGGTCACTGTAGGCGAGAACGTCAAACGCCTTTCTGAAGATCAGTCCATCTATGTCCCGCTGGGCGCAAAGCATCGTGTCAAAAATCCGGGCGATGTTCCGCTGGTGTTCATCGAAGTGCAGTACGGCGCCTACCTTGGCGAAGACGATATCGTCCGCCTTCAGGACAAATACGGCCGCGAAGGGATTGGAGAAAAATGAACCTTTTCTGCTTCAAGGCCTATGATATTCGGGGGCGTTATCCTTCCGATCTGGATGAACCTCTGGCACGGGGCCTCGGCTTTGCCTTCGCGCAGGAATTTCAGCCAGAACGTGTGGTTATCGGGCACGATGCCAGGCTTTCCGGCCCGGCCCTGTATGAAGCTCTGGCTGAAGGCCTGCGTGCCGCTGGTGTGGACGTGACCGGCATCGGGCTGTGCGGCACCGAGGAGATCTATTACGCGGCCTTTGCCAGGGATTTCGACGGCGGCATCATGGTCACCGGCAGCCACAATCCTGCGGATGAGAACGGCTTCAAGCTGGTGCGCCGGGGAGCAGTGCCTGTAAGCAGCGATTCCGGGCTTTTCGCCATGCGCAGGCGTATCGCAGCAGGTCAAAGCATCCCGGCGGAACTGCTGGGAAGTTTTGCTGAAGCAAACTATCGCAACGGTTATATCGAATACCTGCTCAGTTACATCAAGCCTGAATCGCTACGCCGTCTGCGCATCGTGGCCGATCCGGGCAACGGCTGTGCGGGCCTTGTTCTGCAAAAGCTGACTGAGCGCCTGCCTGTGGAATTGCACATCATCCACGGCGAACCGGACGGCACCTTCCCCAACGGTGTACCGAATCCTCTGCTGCCGGAAAAACGTGCGCTCACGGCGCAGGCCGTGCGCGAAGCCAGGGCCGACTTCGGCATCGCATGGGACGGAGACTTCGACCGCTGCTTCTTCTACGACGCCGAAGGCCGCTTTATCGAGGGTTACTACCTCGTTGGCATGATAGCCGAAGCGCTTCTCCGCCGGCATCCGGGAGCGAAGATCATCCACGATCCGCGCCTCGTCTGGAACACACGGGACGTTGTGGCGAAAGCCGGCGGGACGGCCCTGGAGTCCAGAACCGGCCATGCCTTCATCAAGGAAAGGATGCGTGCGGAAGACGCCCTCTACGGCGGAGAAATGAGCGCCCATCATTACTTTCACGATTTCGCCTATTGCGATTCCGGCATGATCCCCTGGCTGCTCGTGGCGCAGCTTTTGAGCGATTCAGGGAGGACGCTGGCCGACTGTGTGGAAGACCGTATGGCCGCGTTCCCCTGTTCCGGCGAAATCAATTCCCACGTGGAGGATATCCGCGCCGTACTCGCCCGACTGGAAGCGAAATATGCGGCACTGCCCGACGCGGAAGTGACGCATACCGATGGTGTTTCCGTGGCCTTTCCAAACTGGCGTTTCAATCTGCGCAGCTCCAACACCGAGCCGATCCTGCGTTTGAATGTGGAAAGCCGCGGCGACAAGGCACTTATGGAAGCAAAGACGGAAGAACTTTTGAACGAAATTCGGGGATGAGCCCGAAACCACGAGAGTAACTTCATGAAAACAGCCTTGATCACTGGAGTGACCGGACAGGACGGATCCTATCTTGCCGAATTTCTGCTGGAAAAGGGTTATGACGTCCATGGCCTTGTGCGTCGAAATGCTACGGACAGACGCGAGCGCATCGAACACCTCGAAGGCCGCCCCCGCTTCCATCTGCACTACGGCGACCTTTCCGACTCCGCGAGCATTGTGCATGTCGTGAACCAGGTAAGGCCCGGCGAGATCTACAACCTCGCCGCCCAGAGCCATGTACAGGTGAGCTTCGAGGTCCCTGAATATACTGCGGACATCGTGGCCATTGGTGTGCTGCGCATCCTGGAAGCCGTGCGTCTCTGCCGGCTTGAAAAGACCTGCCGCATCTATCAGGCATCCACGTCCGAACTTTACGGCAAGGTGGAAGCATGCCCGCAGGACGAAACTACCCCCTTCCATCCCTATTCCCCCTATGCCGTAGCCAAGCAGTATGGTTTCTGGATCATCAGAGAATACCGCGAAGCCTACGGCATGTACGCCTGTTCCGGCATTCTGTTCAACCACGAATCCGAACGCCGCGGCGAAACCTTCGTGACCCGCAAGATCAGTCTTGCTGCCGCACGCATCGCCCAGGGCAGGCAGGAGAAGCTCTGCCTCGGCAATCTTTCCGCCTTGCGCGACTGGGGCTACGCCAGGGACTATGTGGAGTGCATGTGGCTCATCCTTCAGCAGGAAACTCCGGAAGACTTCGTCATCGCCACAGGCGAACAGCACTCCGTGCGCGAGTTCTGTACGCTTGCCTTCCGGGAAGCCGGCATCGAACTGGAATTTTGCGGCGAAGGCATGGCCGAACAGGGCATCGACAAGGCCACAGGCCGAGTCCTCGTGGAAGTCTCGCCAGATTTCTACCGACCGACGGACGTGGTGAACCTGCTGGGCAATCCCGCCAAGGCCAGGACAAAACTCGGCTGGAACCCCACGAAGACCTCCTTTGAAGAGCTGGTAAAGCTCATGGTCCGTCATGACATGGAACTCGTGAAAAGAGAAGCTGCGGTGCGGGCATGATTACCTTTATCAAGCCGGATTTTTCCTTTTCTGACGAACGGGGATTTCTCGTGCAGCTCTGCCGCAGCGGATGGAAACAGGTCAATGTGAGCGGCTCGGAAGCCGGAGCGGAACGCGGCGGCCATTACCACAAGAGAAGCAGGGAAGCGTTCTTCATCGTTGATGGTCATATTGACATGGAACTCGAACGAGACGGAGAAAAATGTACCTGTTCCGCGAACAAGGGTGATTTTTTTGTCATTGAGCCGTATGTGATACACGCCTTTCACTATCCGGTAAAGACGATCACGGTTGCCATGTATGATCATGGTGTCGAAAACATGGACGGTTCGCTGGACATCTATTCACGGTGAGAAAATTCTATGTATGTAGTTATCGGAGCTGGAGGCTTTTTAGGAAGCTATCTTATAAAAAATCTTACGGAAAAAACTGATGAAGAAATACTGGCAGCCTCTAGAGATGTAAAAAATGCTGTTGAAGGCAGAATACGGTGGGTACATTGTGATGTACTTAACGATACCTCTCTGCACAGCCTGACGCAACGTATCAATAGGGAAAGGAAGAGAAAAATTATATGGCTTCCTGCATTTTTCAATACCTGCAAGGCTTATGACAGATATGTTGCCTGGAATACGAATATTACTGCATACGCAAAATTCATAGGAATGCTGGAAGGATTCGAGGTCTTTTACAGCATTTCCACAGACATGGTTTTTTCAAAGGATAGCGACATTCCGTACAGAGAGGATGCCGCAGTATCTCCCCTGAACGACTACGCCAGACACAAACTTGCCGAAGAAGCCATGGCCGCGGCAGCCGGAATCCATATTGTCAGACTACCCGTCATGATGGGAAGAAGTCTTTCTCCATACAAGAAGCATTTTTTTGACGAGATTATTGAAAACAATCGCAGAGGTCTCGGCATGAAGTTCTTCATGGATTCGTGGCGCTCCATCATCGACTTCAATACCGCCGCAGAAGCGCTCCTGGAACTCATGGAGAGCAGGGAAGCGTCCGCATACCGGATTGTCAATATTGCAGGCGATGAAGCGCTTTCGAAATACGATGCGGCGCTGCGTATAGCGAAAAAATACGACCTTGACACCTCAAGGATCCTACCAGTTTCCATGAAGGACGACACGGAAATCTGGAAAGAAAGAAGACCGGGGAAGATCCTTCTGGACAACACTCTGGTCAAAAAACTTCTCCATCGTGCGGAGCTGAAGTTTTCTCTTTGCGAATAGTCGAAAATCAACTTTAAGGAGAGCTTTTTATGGAATCACAGATTCAAGACATTCCTGTCTTTCTTGTTACCAATACGGATATGGTAGGTTATACCGCTACGACAATGGTCAGTGTTGTAAAGAACACAAAACACAACGTCAGCTTTTACATCATGGACTGCGGACTTTCTGACTTTGGCAGAAGGCAGCTGCGGAGCCTCCAGGACAAATTTTCCAATATAACGAAAATGGCTTTCAGCCGCGCTGATTTAAAAAGATTTGAAGGCCTTTCCGTCTGGTACTACGGGCTTCTGGATGCCTGGGCCGCGCTGCTCTTTCCGGAAAGTTTTCCTGAAGTTAAAAAGGGCGTACATATTGAAAGTGACACGTTGGTTCTCGATGATATTTCAGAACTGTATAATATAGATCTTGAGGACTTCACAATTGGTGCATGTGTAGATATTGCGACTCATAAAAAAGAGGAAATAAATCTAGATTGTTCCAAGCATATCTATTTTAATATGGGAACTGTCGTCATTGATTGTTTAAAATGGAGAAAACAAGACATTACAGAAAGATGTATTAATCTTGGTAAGAAATACGGAAATAAATTTTTTTGTTTACATCAAGATGCCCTTAATATTATATTTTCGAATAATAAATACAAACTTCTTCCTTCACGATACAATCTAGCTGAGCGCAAAGATCATATTTTAATTTATCATAAACAGTTTAATGAAGCATATTTTATAAATGAATGGAAGCATCCTGTCATTGTTCATTTTTCTCCAAACAAACCATGGAGAACATTTAGTTCGTTTTATAGCATTAATCGTGTAAAGTATTTTGAGGAATGGTGGTATTATGCCTCAATGACGCCATATTATTATGGATTACAAAATACTTTTATTGCACAAAGAATAAAGGATGAAATAAAGGGAATGCGTGGAAATTTTGATAATTTCGGAAACAGTATGCTTGATACACTTCCTGAAGGACATCCTGCCAAATATGTAGTCGGTGAAGGACAAGTATTAATAAACGATTCGCTGATTTGTACTGCTCCTCCTGCGGAGCCGCAAGTCACTCCTCAGCCAGAGGCATGTATTAAAAAATATCGTCGCTACAGACTGCTGGGACTGCCTGTTCTGAAGGTGAAGATTTCTGATTCCGGAAGCCGGCGCTATCTGCTCTTCGATTATCTACCCTTGATGAAAGTACAGATAAGGGACTACGGCAAGACCATAACCTACAAGCTGCTGGACTTTATTCCCTTGTTGAAAATCAGAAAGTGAGCGGTCTTATGATCTATGATTTCATTATCCTGGGGGCTGGGGTTACAGGCATAACACTGTTGAAGGCCATGCGGCGCAAGGGCGTGGAGCGAGTCATGGCACTCGAGGCCGAAGCCGAACCGGGCGGACTGTGCAGGAGCTTCCGGGTCGGCGGCCATATTGTCGATATCGGCGGGCATTTTTTTCAGACAAAGTTTCCTGAGGTTGAGGATTTTCTTTTTTCGTCCTTTCCCAGAGAAAAAATGTACCGGATCGATCCCCGCATATCCAAGATCCGCATCGAAGGGATGGACGTCGATTATCCTCTGGAGTCGAACCTGTGGCAGCTGCCAGTGGACAAACAGATCGACTATCTGCTGTCCGTCATACGGAACGGCGAGTCGCTGGGGCGTCCTGAACCCGTCAATTATGAAGAATGGATACGCTGGAAACTGGGAGACAGAATTTGTGACGGCTATCTGATCCCCTACAATATTAAACTGTGGGGCATACAGCCGCGTGAAATGGACGTGGACTGGCTGTACAAGATTCCGCGTATCGAGGTGAAGGAAGTCCTGAGATACTCGCTGGAGCGGCATCAGGACGTCGAGAAGTATCCCTGTCACAACAGACCGTACTATCCTCTGTCCGGCGGCTATGGCAAAGTTATGGAGGTGCTGGCACGGGAGGAGCTGCCAAATATCCTTCTGAACACGCCGGTGAAAAGCCTTTCCTATGACAAGGCCGCCCGTGAATGGCTTGTCAATGGCGAATATAAAACCAGAAATGTCATTACCACCATTCCCTGGCCTTCGCTCTACAGGTATCTTGGGTCTCCTGAGGAAATACGCGGAAAGATGGAGTTCATCCGCTACAACAAAGTCGTCATTTCTCTGTTTGAGACTGCGGAAAACAGCAATAACTATCACTGGCGCTATCGTCCGGAAATGGAGCAGCAGCATCACCGTGAGCTGTTCATTTCCAATTTCGTCAAGGACAGCAAGAAGTACGGTGTATTTACAGAAACGAATGCTGACAGGTTTGACGCCTCCAGGCTGACCTTCCCCGGCAAAAACCTCTTCAACTATACGACTCCTGCCGCCTACCCCCTGCCGTTGCTCGGAAGGACAAAAGCCATAACGTCCATCCTGGAACATTATAAGGAAAAGCATCTGTTCGGCATAGGCAGATGGGGGGAACATCAGCATCATAACCACGATGTGTGCATCAAACACGCGCTGGATTTTGTCGCAAAACTGTAATTCATAATTTATCAGATTTGGAGACCTCCCATGCAAGCAAAAGTGACAGTCGTTTCCGTAGTCAAGAATTTGATTAAAGGCAGGAGAGAAGAATATTTTAAGCAGATGGTTGAATCTGTCAGCCAGCAAACATATAAAAATATTGAACATATTATAGTTGACGGTATGAGTGACGATGGAACATGGGAGTTTATTAATAACTATAAATCGAAAAATAACATTATAGTTGCCTGTTATAGGCAGACTGATCTCAATCCTTATGACGCCATGAATAAAGCGATCAAGAAATATGGTGGTGAATTTATCATTCTTTTACACTCTGATGATTATTTATATGATGAAAATGTAATTGAAATGCAAATAAAATACTTAGAAATGACAGGATGTGACTATGTAAGTGGAGATACTGTGTTTGTTGATAATAATAACAATCAAATCGTTCCATATTTAGGCATTGCTCATTTTTATGACAATAAATATTCCTTTCTTAAAGGAGACAATACAGATGTTTTTTGGATGGAAACCTCATTTAATCATGAGGGTATGCTTATGAAAAAAAAATGTTTTGAGGCCGTCGGCTATTTTTCCGATGCGGAATTTTATGGAACTTCAACAGATTTTAAATTTGAAGTGGATTTAATATTTAAAGATTTAAAGCATCTTCATATCCCATATAATTTTTTATGTTTCAGGATAGGAGGTGTTTCATCAAAACATGATCCAAGATTTTATAATGTATTAGAATATATATATAGTAAATTTTACTTTAAAAAAGTACATGATATAACAGAATATGATAAACTTCGTCAGCATCCAGATGATTTATTTCTTTTTGGATTAAAAAATTATCTTTTATCATTAAAACTTAAAAACTTTAATTATGAAAGTTGTTTCCATTTCCTGGACGTGATGAAAAACAAGCAACGGCTTATTCCAGAACCAGTAAATTCAGTGTATCAACCTGATCCATCTCCTGAAAAAACAAGATATTCTCAAAAGAGGTATCGTGTATTTGGCATTCCTCTCATTAAGAAAATTGATACTGAAGACGGAGGTGCCATATATAAACTCTTCTGGCATTGGATGCTGTTGCGAGTCACAGTCGATAAAAAAAATAGGCGTATATACAAATTGTTTGGAAGGTTACCTATATTCAAAATCTATTTGGACATAAGGTAAAAGTATATGCACCATCCTTTGGTTTCCATCATAACTGTGACTCTTAACTGTCTGGCGGATGGCAGAAAGGACTTCCTTCTGCAGAATTTCGAGTCGGTACATCGCCAGACCTATGACGCTGTGGAGCATATTGTTGTTGACGGAGCCTCTACGGACGGAACCGTAGAACTGCTTGAGGAATATCAGAGCAAAGGTTGGATAACCTATACGAGCGAGAAGGACAACGGCATCTACGACGCTATGAACAAGGGGTGCCGCCTCGCAAGGGGCGACTATGTTCTTGTTCTGAATTCTGATGATTGGTATGCCGCAGATGACATTGTCGAAAAGATGGCAGCACTGGCCGAAAAACATGGGGCCGATTATGTGTACGGTCATCAGATATGCTGTTCCCGTGACGGCAGGAAGCGGCGTCTGGAACACTGCCACCCATATTCCTTCTGGTATTCGATGCCCTTCAATCATCCCGCCTGCATGATAAAGAAAGCCGTGGTGCAACGACAGGGAGGCTACAGAACAGACTTTGATACCGTAGAAGACTATCGCTTTTTCATTCAGCTTATCCTGGATGACTATAAGGGTGTCATGCTGGATGAACCGATCTGCAATTACCGGCTTGGAGGGGTTACCCTGCGCTCAGACCGCAGAATAGATCACTATGATCTGTATTATCGGCGGTTGGCAAAACTTTATTGCTGGTTTTACAGAAAATTTGATGACCGCCTTACCGAGGAACGTATTATCGCAAATTATATCGGCGAGATAGGCGGAGAATATGATAATATGTTTTTCATCAGATTGATACGGTTTATGCTGAATCTAAAACTACGTTATTTTGACTATGAACAGTTTCTCAAATTCATTGAAAGTATATCTGATATTCACGGACATGAAAAATTTGTAAAAACCATATTTCTATTGGGCATTCCTATTTTTAAAATAAAAATAAGTAAAAAAATATCAAAATATTATCTGTTTGGAAAGCATTTAATGTTTTTAAGAGTAAAATCGGAGAATAGAATATGAACAAGAATACGCTTTTCTATATTTATTTATGCTATATTAAAGCATGGTATATTCGTTTTTTTAAGAAAAAATATGCCACAGAATATAGGAACATGCGTACAATAATGAAGAAAGCACATGTGAGAACTCTATATCTGTTCGGTATTAAATTTATGCGTATATATGAATATGAAAAAAACCGTATTATTTTTCTTTTCGGTCTTTTCCCTGCACTGCTGATAACTGAAATCGATGCAAAAACGTGCGTTTATCTCGGATGTATCGAACTGTGGAAAGAGAAAAGGACGGGCAAACTTCAGCTGTCTGACGATTTTGCTCCCATGGAGAAAGACCTCAGAGAAAGACAACGTTTGTTCTACAATATAGATGCACTGAAAAAATCTCAAGCCGGAGCAGGGATTCCACGCACAGCGGCAAACCTGCTGGCCGCGCTCATGAAAGAGTGTGATGGGGCGTATGATGTGATCCCTGTTCGTTCAGCCATACGGAAAACAGGATTTTTCAGTGCCTTCCATGATGCGAGAAGCATAGTTCCTTTTCTGGAGGCATCGGGTGAAGATGGCCCGGTTCGTTTCTCTGCGGGCGATATTCTGCTTTTTCCCATACCCGATCTTGAGGGAGTCGAAGCACAGTATCACGCTCTGAAGTTTCTCAAAAAACACGGTGTAAGAATCTATTTTATTGTCTATGATCTCATTGTCCTGCGACATCCCGAATTTTTCGATGCCTCGCTCTATAAAGAAATAACTGACTGGCTTTTGTATACTTCCGAGTTCAACGGCATAGTGGCCATCTCCCGTGCTTCTGAACAGGAATATCTATGCTGGATGCGAAAGAACGTCGCAGAAATCGACAGAAAAATTTTTACGTCATGGTTCCATCTGGGCGCGGATATACGAATGACGGAGCGAATTGGAGATCTGTCTGACTCCAGCGACCCCACGCTTGCAGCACTGAAGAATCGAATCACCTTTCTAGAAGTCAGTACCATTGAACCGCGTAAAGGGCATAAACAGGCCTTGGCGGCCTTTGAAGCGTTATGGGCAAAAGGGATGGATGCTAATTTTGTCATCGTCGGGAAGCAAGGCTGGAAGATGGACGCCTTCTGCCGCAGGCTGAAATCTCATCCCGAACTTGGCAAGCGGCTGTTCTGGCTTGAGGGAATCAGCGACGAATATCTGGACAAGGTGTACGAGGCCGCTTCCTGTGTACTCTTCCCGTCCGAGGCGGAGGGCTTCGGTCTGGCCGTTGTCGAGGGCGCACGGCGTGGGAAACCGCTCATCCTGCGCGATCTGCCGGTATTTCGGGAAATTGCCGGAGATCATGCCACGTATTTCAGCGGTCTTAACCCGCAGCCTCTGGCCGACTGCCTCGAAACATGGCTGGAAGACCTGAAAAACGGCCGAGTGATACCCTCGTCCGGCATCAAGATCCTTACCTGGGAAGAAAGCGCCAGGATGCTGCTGTCCCGATTGGCGGATGACGATACTCAATCGCAAACCAAGTGAGGAAGTACGAATGTCCCCATTCTGGAAAAATTTCCCGCTTTTTTGTCTTTCTCGCCGCAGAGCCTCCAGCAAGCATGTGACAGAACCGCAGGAGGACGACTTTTCCCGAGGCTCGGTCAGAGACTGGTATGTTGCCGGGATCCGCGTTCTTCGGATACGAAAACTTCCCCACCGTTCCCGCGTGGAGATCTGCGGTCTGCCGTTGCTGCAAATCCGGCGATCTGCCTGCAAAACACGCTATTGCTGCGGAAGGATTGAGCTGCTGAAGCTCAGAGTTTCCGGCCCGCTGTCGGGAAGCGCATGGGACGGCCCGCTGTTTCTGCCCCGTGAGCGTCACGGCAGGAGGTGTCTGTTCTGGAATATCGGTTCGCTGGCGTTTCAGGATGAACGGTCAGGAGTTGCCAGAGTCACCCGCTGTCTGCTACGCAGTTTGAGGTCGATGCATTCTTTTGGATACGATGTCTATCCTGTCTATACCACGGGGGATAGGGCAGGCTACGTCCACGCGAGGAGTTTTCTCCGACGGATGGAAGGCGTATGCGGAAATGAAGCCCTGGACGAACCTGTTATCTTTCAGGAAGGCGACCTGCTTCTGACCCCCATTCCCGACGTGCGGGAGGTGGAGACGCATTTTCATGCGCTGAAGACGCTGCAGAACATGGGCGTTGCCGTTCTGTTTTTCGTTCATGATCTCATTCCTCTTCAGCATCCCGCCTTCTGCCCAGACGCCTTTCGGGAAAATTTTGCCCGATGGCTGCCTCTGATTTCCCGCTTCGACGGTGTACTGACCATTTCCGAAGCCGTGGCCGAGGAGTATCGGGCATGGCGAAGGGAAAACGTCAAGGACGATGCGCCGTTTTTTGTGAACTGGTTCCACCTCGGCAGTGACATCGAAAGCGTCTCTGCAAGCCAGGGACTGCCCGATTCCGCCGTAGCCGTGCTTTCCGCCATGAAGTCCCGTCCCTCCTTTCTGGAGGTCAGCACCGTTGAACCGCGCAAGGGTTACGGGCAGGCACTGGCCGCGTTTGAACGCCTTTGGGCAAAGGGCATAGACGCCAACTTCGTCATAGTGGGGAGAAAAGGCTGGAAAATCGACAAACTGGCCGGAAAAATCGACAAGCATCCTGAAAACGGCAAGCGGCTCTTCTGGCTCAAGGGAATTGGCGATGAGTATCTGGACAAGGTGTACGAGTCCGCTTCCTGTGTACTCTTCCCTTCCGAGGCGGAGGGCTTCGGCCTGGCCGTTGTCGAGGGCGCACGGCGTGGGAAACCGCTCATCCTGCGCGATCTGCCGGTATTTCGGGAAATTGCCGGAGATCATGCCACATATTTCAGCGGTCTTGACCCGCAGCCTTTGGCCGACTGCATCGAAACATGGCTGGAAGACCTGAAGAAAGGCCGAGTGATACCCTCGTCCGGCATCAAGCTCCTTACCTGGGAAGAAAGTGCTGAAATGCTGCTGTCCCGTCTGCCCCTGAAATGACAGAAAAGGAGCAGTTTCATGCCGACGCTGATTCCTTTTTTCGACAAAGCAGGTCATCAGGTGGCGAAGCTGAGGACAAGGTATCCCTCGAGTCCCAGGTATGCGGCCTGGAAACTGGCGCTGTGGGCTGCCGGTAAGGCTCTGTCCGGTAAAATAACGGGGGAGATCTGTCACACGCGCCCCCGGCACACAGACAGATTTCTGCATCTTGCCTTTCTCCTGCGCGGGGGCATAGGCGACGTTGTTCTCAACATCGTGTGGATGGACGCTCTGATAGCTCTCGCAGACTGCTCATGCCATGTAACGGTTTTCACCAACACGCCAAAATCATGTATGGAGGCGCTGTGTAAGCAGCTCTCCTATGTCAAGGCTATCCATACGCTGAAAACGAATATAGAATTTTCCTCATTCGATGCCGTCTTCGACGTTATGCAGAATCCTCAGGTCAAATCCTGCTGTGAAGAACGTCTGAAGCACCTGTCTTCTCCCCTTAGAGACTATGTTCTGCGGCTGATAGGATTTCAATCGTCCCACTCGTCCTTTTACCTTGATGAAAATCAGGCTCTGGGCATCCACTATGCCGATGTCATGGGACGCTTCCGCCGGGGACAGGCCGATTTTGACGGTTCGCTCGGATTGAAGGACAGCACGTTTATCTTTCAGGCGCCTCTAAGCCGTGAAGAGCTGGCAAGACGCTTCGGCTTGCCCGCCGTCTATTTCACAATCCAAAGAGAAGCTGGTGCATATGCAGAATCCACAAAACTGTGGGCAATTGCCAAATACTCTGCGCTGGCAGAAGCACTTTGCAGGGAGTATCCGGCAATTCCTGTCGTGCTGCTGGGACTGGAGAAAAATTTTGCTGTCCCGCAGAATCTGAATGAAAGAGTGTTCGATCTTCGAGGGCGTACCAATTTCGAGGAATTCATGTCACTGGTGCGGTACTCCCGGCTGCATACAGGCTGCGAAGGCCTGGTGCCCCACCTGCGGCACTATCTGAGCGGCGGCCCTTCTCTTGTCCTGTTTGGCCCCTCTTGCGCCCGTATGCTCGGTTATCCAGAAAATATCGCGCTTTCCGGCACGGAATGTCCCAACGGCTGTGAAGGTATATTGTCTTCCTGGCAGAGCCATTGTCTGAAGGGTTTCTCTTCCTGCCGCTCCCTTGACGAAATTTCCGTAGAGCAAGTGATGCAAAAGGTGAGAGAGGCCTACCGATAACAGCTGGGCGTCCGCCGATACGCCACTTTTCGTGATGAGCGGCAGCATTTTTCCGGGCTTCACCTGGGCAGGAAGGCAGTTGCCGGGAGCAGCTTTGGCAGTACTCCCGTATTTTTCCACACATACTTTTCCGCACGGACACATGACGCCTAGGGGCGTGGACACTTAGCAAACACGTTCGATTTCCAAAACTTCTGTGGAAACTTTATCCGATGCATCGTAATACCTCTCCCCTCAGGGGAGATTTTACGGCACATCGGATAAAACACATTAAAACTGTTAAAAATGACAATTTTCTGCTGTGAGATTTTTAACCTCACTATTGACAATGAAATTCTATTTCATTATTAACGAGTGTGGTCTGGGACGGACGTATTCCGCAGTCGCATCCTGCCGCGGAAAACGCTCCATGCACTGACGAGCCCCGCTCCCGCATCGTCAGCAGGAAGTTCCGGGAGCGGAACCCGCTTAGCTCAAACAAGGAGAAAGCCATGAACGAAACTCTGAAATACGGTCTGTTCTTCCTGGGCGGTGTCGCCCTTGGCGCTCTTGGAACCGTTGCCGTAAGCCGCGGCAAGCTCGATGTCAAGCCTCTGGCCGCAGATCTGCTCAGCCGAGGCATGGACGCCAGGGAAGCGCTTATGGCCAAGGCGGACGCTGTCCGTGAAAATATGGAAGATATGCTGGCCGAGGCTCGCGCCGTTTCCGAACAGCGCAAGGCCGCACAGCAAGAAGAACAAGCCTGAATACCGTGCCGGGGAGCCGCTCTCCCCGGCCGGGTGCTTCGGCGTCCATCGTGACGTCCTTTTTCTGTTCTCTTTCTTTTCACACGTGTGTGTTGGGAGCTGCCATGCGTTTTTCCCTTATCCATCGTATTCCGGGCCGTGTCCGTCTGCGCGCCGCCAAACCTTTCAATGTGCAGACGGCCGTCATGCTGGCCGATGGGCTGGAGCTTCTGGACGGCGTGGAAGGGGTTCGCGTCAACCCGCGTACCGGCAGTGTCCTTCTGCTGTATACGGATGAAGAAGCCCTGCCGAGGGCGTATGCGTTTCTATCCGGCGCCGCTCCCTTGCCCGGATCTGCGCTTTCCGTCTGTCCGCCGAAGAAGGACGAGAGGCCAAGCCTCCTGCCGCTCCTCCGCTATCTCTTCCTTCGGCCGCTCCTGCCTCTGCCCCTCAGCGTGTGCAGCGCCCTGGCCGGGGCCGCGCCCTTTCTCAAACGCTGTTTCCATTCTCTGCGTCATGGCCGTTTGGACGTGGAAGCTCTGGACGGCACGGCCATCGCCATCTCTCTGCTGCGGGGCGACTTCCGTACCGCCAGCCTGCTCACTCTGCTGCTGGGGTTCGGTGACGCTCTGGAACGCTACACCCAGAAAAAATCTCTGGAAAATCTGGCCTCGCATCTGGCGCTCCAGGCGGACAGGCTCTGGGTGCGCCGCGGCGGGAAAGAATGCTTCATCCCTGCGCAGGATCTGAAAGAGAACGACCTTGTGATTGTCCGCTCCGGCACGGCCATTCCGGTGGACGGTGTCGTCGCCGCGGGCACGGCTTCGGTGAACGAAGCCTCCATGACCGGCGAACCTCTTGGCGTGATGCGCACGGAAGGGGCATCCGTCTATGCGGGCACAGTGGTGGAATCGGGCGAAATCTTCATCCGCCCCACCAGCATCGGCAAGGACACGCGGATGCAGCAGATCGTGCGCTTCATCGAACACACCGAACAGAAGAAAGCCGGCATTCAGGGGCGTTTCGAACGCTTGGCCGACCGCGCCGTGCCCTTCACCTTCGCGCTGGCGGCGCTGGTCTTTGTCTTCACCCGCAGTCTCACGCGGGCGGCCTCCGTGCTGCTCGTGGACTACTCCTGCGCTCTGCGGCTGGCTACGCCGCTGGCCATACTCGCCGCCATGAACGAAGGCGTACGCCGCAAGGTCATGGTCAAGGGCGGGCGTTTCCTTGAAAGTCTTTCCGCCGTGGACACCGTGATTTTCGACAAGACAGGCACGCTCACCCAGTCCCATCCCCATGTGGCTCGTATTGTTCCCGCGGAAGGATACCATGCTGACGAGGTGCTGCGTCTTTCAGCTTGTCTGGAGGAACATTTCCCGCATCCCGTGGCCAGGGCCGTGGTTCACTGCGCGGAAGCCCGCCGGCTCCATCACGCCGAGGAACACACCGAAGTGGAATATGTGGTGGCGCACGGCATCGCTTCCCACTGGCAAGGGCGCCGCGTCCTGCTTGGCAGCCGCCACTATGTGAGCCAGGACGAAGGCGTTGACCTCTCGGCCATGCGCGGCGCCGTGACCGAACTTTCCCGCCAGGGCTATTCCTTGCTCTATCTGGCCATCGACGGCCGCCCCGCGGGAATCATTGCCATGGAAGACCCGCTGCGGCCGGAAAGCGCGGCTCTGATCCGGCAGCTTCAGGCCATGGGCATTCCCCATGTGCTCATGCTTACCGGAGATGACCTCCGCACCGCCTCAGCCGTGGCCTCCCGTCTGGGCATTCGGGAATACCATGCCCAGGTTCTGCCCGAAGACAAGGCCCGCATCGTTCAGGAACTGAAGGCTCAGGGGCGCACGGTGCTCATGCTGGGCGACGGCATCAACGATTCCCCGGCACTTTCCGCCGCCGATGTGGGCGTCACTCTGCGCGACGGCGCAGATCTGGCCCGCGAAGTTGCCGACGTGCTGCTCATGGGCGGCTCGCCAGGCGGCCTTATCACGGCTCTTGAACTGGGACGAAGGACCATGCGCCGCATCCATACCGATTTTCTGGCCATCATGGCGCTGAATTCGGCGTTTCTGCTGGGCAGTCTTCTTGGTATACTTCAGCCGGGCTTGTCCGCCGTGCTCCACAACCTTACAACGCTGGGCGTCTCGCTGAACGCCATGCGTCCCAAACTGCCTCAGGGAGAATGATATGGCTGTTTCCGATCACGTTGTCAGCTTTGTGGACGGACGGGTCCGCCTTCGCCATCCCGCACTCAAAGACGCCGCCATAGCCGGTATCGTTACCGGCGTGCTCTCCGAAACGAAAGGTATACTCAGCGCAGGCGTCAACCCACGGCTCGGCTCGCTGCTCATCACCTATGCGCCCGAACGCCTCAGCAAGGAGCAGCTTCTGGAACTCGCGGAACAGGGGCTGAAACTCCTCCCTGCTTTGCAGCACGGAGAAGAAGCCCGGCACGGCAGCGGTGTCTGCTTTGGAAAGATGCTCTTCGACTGCCTGACCTCCCGCAATCTCACCCGCCTGATGAGCCGTTTCATGCTGGGGACGCTTGGCGCTTCTCTGGCGGGCGCAGTGCTGGGGCGTTCCCCGCTTCACGTCCTGGCCGGAGGCTTGTTCACCGTGGCCAGCCTTCAGCATATCCTCGCCCACAGGAAGACGCTCTGATGCCGTCATGGGCGCGCAAAGTCATGCGCTGCGGCATCGTGATTCTGTGCGCTGCCCTGACCTTGGGCCTCCTGATGCTGGCTGCGGCGGTGCTGGCTCTGGCGCTGACCGCTCTGCTTATCGCAGCCCTGGCGGCCGCGGCTTTGCTGCCCCATCCTCCGGCATGGTATCTCCGTGAAGGCGTAGACTGTCTCTTGGACTTGCTCAGCGAATACTTTCCCGCTTCCCGTGAAGGCAAAGAGAAACCGTTTCCGCAGAACACCGGAACGCAGCCAGACACTTGCGCCTGAACTGTTTCCTCTTTGCACCAGACAAAAATCCCCGCCTGAAAGCAAGCGGGGAAGATGCTAAAAAAGGTTGCTGCCAGGGGAGATTGGAACGGTTCAGTCGATGACGGCCTTCTTGATGATGACGGGTTCCACGGGCACATCCTGATGGGGATAGTGCGAAGTTGTCGGCACACCGGCGATGGCGTCCACCACGTTCTGCCCCTTCACCACCTTGCCGAACACGGCATAGCCCCAGCCCTGCATGGTGGGTGCGCTGTAGTTGAGGAAGCTGTTGTTCGCCACATTGATGAAAAACTGGGCCGTGGCGGAATGCGGGGCCTGCGTGCGCGCCATGGCGATGGTGTACACGTCGTTCTTCAGGCCGTTGTCAGCCTCGTTGTCAATAGGCTCGCGGGTGGGCTTCTGCACCATATCCCTGGTAAAGCCGCCGCCCTGGATCATGAATCCGGGGATGACACGGTGGAAGATGGTTCCATTGTAGAATCCATCCTTCACATACTGCAAAAAATTCTTGGTGGTCTTGGGAGCCTTTTCAGCGTCCAGCTCAAGGACGATATCGCCTTTCGTGGTCTGAAGCGTGACCATAGTCTTTCCTCCGGCTTGCGCCTGACCTGTCGTCCCCAGTATGAAGGTTGCCGTCACAATCAGGCAGAAGATAAGAAGTTTGCGCATACGAATGTTCTCCGTTTCCTCTCAGGCGGCTCGCTCTTCCGAATCCGCATGGGGCTGAGTGAAGATCTGCGTTGCCTTTCTTGTAGCGGAAGGCTGACGCCTTGGCAAACTGATTTTTTCCGTCCGGAAAGCCCTGGAACAGGCCACGCGGTCAGGCTCTTTTGTCCTTTTTCTCTTTGTGATACACAAAGGCGGACATGAAAGCGCCGGCGTTTCTTCTCAGGAACTTCTCCGGCCTCCAATGACACAATTCACGTTTTACAAGGGAACGGGGGCTTCGCCCTTCCCAAGCTTTCGGAGCCATCCCATGCTGGGAACCATCGTCAACACTGCGGCCATCCTCGTCGGCAGCACATTAGGCAGCGTGCTGGGGCGGGGACTCAAAGCCAAATACCAGACTGTCCTTTTCGATACCATGGGTTTTGCTTCCATCGCCCTGGGGCTGAATGCCGCGCTTTCCAACATGCGGCAAAGCGACTACCCTGTTCTCTTTATCCTCAGCCTGGCCATCGGCAGCGTCCTCGGAACTCTGTGGGACTGGGACGGCAAATTCCAGCGGCTGACCACCCGCTACGGCAATTCCGAACTCGGACGAGGACTTTCCACGGCCGTACTGCTTTTCTGCATTGGCACACTGTCTATACTCGGCCCCATGCAGAGCGCCCTTGAAGGCAACAACACCTTTCTCTTCACCAACGCAACGCTGGACTTTGTGACATCCATGGTTCTGGCCTCCACTTACGGCATAGGCATTGCCTTCGCCGCGGTGGTCCTCTTTCTCTGGCAGGGCAGCCTGTACCTTCTGGCCTGCTGGGTCGGGCCGTTCATGACCCCGCCGCTGCTCGCCGAAGTCTCCATCGTCGGTGGCATACTCATCATGGTTTCCGGCTTTTCGCTCCTGCACCTCAAAGATTGCAAAACGCTCAACATGCTCCCCTCGCTGTTTGTGAGCGTGGCGCTTTACTATCTTGCCCGGGCGTTTTTCTGAACCTGCTGAACGCCGTGCAAAAGGTCCTGGCAAAACTCCACCCGAAAAACATGCAAGGCTTTTCTTTTGCCCAAACCAGGGAAGGTAGCGTCTGTTAGCAATAATGTAGCAAAGCCCTTCAGGGCTTTGCGTCCTGCGCTTGGGAGGGGTTTGCATCCCCTCCCAAGCTACCGCCCCAAAGATACCCCGCCCTTCAGGGCGGGGTGGGGCTCTATCGGCCTAAAGGCCGAGGTCTCAAACCATAAAGGAAGTAAGATGAACAGTTTGGCGAACTGAAATTCAAATATCGCAATCGTGAATTCTGGTGTCGGGGGTATTATGCAGACACGGTTGGTAAGAATAAGACCCGAATAGCTGAATACATCCGACACCAGTTGGACGAGGATAAACTGGGAGAGCAGTTGAGTATCCCGTACTCAGGAAGCCCGTTTACGGGCCGCAAGTAACAAAGATGCAAATGTCAGATCGCACATGCGCCTGTCAGGGCGCGGCTGGTAGGAGAGACTTACAGGCGCATAGGGGGAACCACCGGCTATGCCGGTGGGGCCCCATTTGTCCGATAGTTTTCCCCGCGGTTTCCCTCATGTTCCGTGCATGTGAGCGGCCCTGCGGAATTTTAACTGGCGAACGCCTTTCGTGCGGACAGATAGCCGTCACAGGCTGTGACCTTCGCAACCTTCCTTGGCCTCTGCCGAAAAAACCGGCTGCCCAGTCAGACAGCGGCAGAATTTTTTGAATATCTCCAGAAGTGCCGAAAAACGCCTGCCTCTGGTTCTTTCTTCATGGGCAAACGGCGCGTACGCTCTCCAGCTGTTGTCACAGTCTTCCTCATGGATTCTTTATAAGGAGAACGCGTATGATCTGTCGCCGTCCATCGGGCTTCTCCCTGGGGCTGCCGTTTTTGCCGGTGAAGCAAGACAGCAGACACAGGCAGCCTGACAGTCTTAAAGTTGATGACTTTGTCGCCCGTATCTATCTGCCGCATGTGCAGGTTCGCAAGCGCAGCTGGAGCGTGGATGAACGCATCGCCCGCCAGTACATATCCCC
>NZ_CANRLT010000041.1 GCF_947631555.1 uncultured Mailhella sp.
CAAACACGCCGCCTTCGCTAT
Organism: uncultured Mailhella sp.; assembly: GCF_947631555.1. Lineage (GTDB taxonomy): Bacteria > Desulfobacterota > Desulfovibrionia > Desulfovibrionales > Desulfovibrionaceae > Mailhella. The sequence goes on from NZ_CANRLT010000041.1 coordinate 22, forward strand.
CAGCTCGCTGACGCTCGCGCCTCCGGCGGTTAAGGGAGGGAGAGGTTACGGAATAGGGATTTCATCGGCTTCGCCGTTTTGTCAACTACGCTTTTCCCCCTGAAGGGGAGGGCTCAAACCATAAAGGAATTTTTGATGAAGGTACTTCTTGTCAATGGTAGTCCGCGTCCTAAGGGCTGCACCTTTACGGCGCTGTCCGAAGTTGCTTCGGAACTGGAAAGGCAGGGTGTGGAAGCGCAGATTTTTCAGCTCGGCGCGCAGCCTGTGGCCGGATGTATCGCCTGCGGCAAATGCGCGATCCTTGGCCAGTGCTTCCGTGATGACAAGGTCAACGAATTTTTGTCTCTGGCGTCCGAGGCCGATGGTTTTGTTTTTGGTTCGCCGGTGTACTTTGCGTCGGTAGCCGGACAGCTGGAATGCTTTCTCGACCGCGTGTTCTACGCCGGAGGAGAACTGTTTACCAACAAGCCCGGCGCCGTGGTGGTGAGCTGCCGCCGAGGAGGGGCTTCGGCAGCCTTCGACCAGCTGAACAAATATTTTGGTATCCGCAATATGCCCGTGGTCTCTTCCAACTACTGGAATCAGGTGCACGGCTTTACGCCTGAAGATGTGCGGCAGGATCTGGAAGGCCTCGCGACCATGCGTCAGCTTGGCCGCAACATGGCGTGGATGCTGAAGTGTTTTGAAGCCGGAAAAAAGGCCGGAGTGCCTCTGCCTGAAGCCGAACCCACCGTGCGCACTAACTTTATCCGCTAGAACGGGGAAGTGGGGAGGGGATCCTCCCCTTTCTTTTGCCGTGTACTTTTTATCTCTTAAGCTCCTTTTTACGGCTCGTTTCGGCGGGGAGGAAAGACCTTGAAACGTTACGACACAATCCTCTTCGACCTGGACGGCACGATTCTGGATACGCTCCGGGATCTTCATGCCAGTGTCAATTTCGCTCTCCGCCGTCAGAACAAGCCGGAACGCAGTCTTGACGAGGTGCGCGCCTTCGTGGGGAACGGCGTACGTATGCTTATGGTGCGCGCGTTTCCGGGCGGGAGCGAGGCTCCGGGCTTCGAGGAGGCCCTGCAGGATTTTCGAGGGCATTATGCGGTGCACTGCCGGGAACTCACCCGTCCGTATGCGCAGATCCCGGAACTTTTGAACGAACTCCGCAGCCGTGGCTTCCGCATGGCCGTGGTCTCCAACAAGACCGATGCGGAGGTCAAGTCTCTGTGCCGTGAGTTCTTCGGCGGCATGTTCCAGACGGCCATCGGAGAGCGTGAGGGCGTGCGCCGCAAGCCTGCTCCCGACACGGTCTTCCAGGCACTGAAGGAGCTTGGGGCTGAAGCGGGTTCCACTCTTTATGTTGGAGATTCCGATATAGACCTGGCGACGGCCAGAAACGCCATGCTCGACTGCGTTTCCGTGACCTGGGGCTTCCGCTCCGCCGAACAGCTCCGGCAGGCCGGGGCGAAGACGCTCATCGATGCGCCGCTGCAGCTTCTTGAGCTGCTGGAGGAAAACTGAGCTAAAACCAGGTGCCGGAACCTGTGACGCCCGGCCCGGAAAGCAGACTGCACCCGTTGTGCAGGGGCGTAACCTCTATGCGTGTGTCGATCCTGTCCTTGAGGCTCTGGACGTGGGAAATCAGCCCGATGACCTTGCCCCGCTGACGCAGGCTGGAGAGCATGGCCAGCGCCGTATCAAGCGCTTCTTCATCCAGGGTGCCGAAACCCTCATCCAGAAAAACGGAATCCACGCGCACCTTACGGCTGGCCATCTGCGCCAGTCCGAGGGCCAGAGACAGGCTGACGATGAAGCTTTCCCCGCCGGAAAGATTGCGGGATGAACGCACGGCGTCGGCCTGATAGCGGTCGATGACATCCAGTTCCAGCGTGTTTTCCCGGTTGGGTACGAGGACATAACGGTCGGTCAGCAGAGCAAGCTGCCGGTTGGCCTGGTTGATGAGTGTGCGGAAGGTGAGTCCCTGCGCGTACTTGCGGAACTTGCCGCCCTCAGCTGAGCCGATGAGTTCATTCAGACTGCTCCAGCGTTCACAGATCTTTTCCTGTTTGGCGATGTCCAGTCCAAGTTTCTGTGCGCCCAGGCGCTGTTCTTCGCTGCGCCGGAGCTTTTCATCCATGGCGCCGCGTTCCTGAAGCAGCTTTTCCAGCGACAGGGACAGCTTTTCCTGCAATGCCTCCAGCTCCGTACGTTCCTTGTCCGGCGCTTTTTTTTGTGCCTCCTCCCACAAGGTGTTTTTATCCGTTTCGAGGGCGGTCAGGTGTGCCCCCTGCTGCTCCAGGTCGCGCTGCCGTTCGTCCAGCGTCCGCGCTTCTTCTGCGGGGAGCAGCGCCGAGCGGCATTCCTCCTCACTGGAAAAGCCTGCGGCGGTCAGAGCCTGAAGCAAGGCCTTCTCCTCTCTCTCCAGTTCTGGTCTTCGCTCTTCGCTATGTTTTTCCAGCATATGATAAAGGTGCAGAGCTGCTTCATGGCTTCGCTTGGCTTCATCGAAAGCCTTGCGGCACTGCGCTTCTTCCTTTTCCCGTTCTTCGAGGCGGACCTTCATGCGTACCTCTTCCGTGTCGGCGTCCTTGTCGCCGAAGCGATCCCGGCGCAGAGCCTCTGCACGGGCGCATGCGGCGGCGCTGTCTGCACAGATTTGGCGCTGGGCTTCACGTTGCCGGGCAGCGATTGCGCGCCGTTCCTCATCCAGAGCCTGACGTTTATCCTGATCCCGCAGGGTGTCGCGCAGGGCTTGTTCCCTGCTGAGGAGCGCAGCGTAGTCTTTGCGGCGGGACTCGAGGGCGTTCAGCGCCTGTCCCCGCTCCCCGCTGTCTGCAGCGATGATGCCGCGTGCGGAAAGGTCGCGCTGCAGAGTGCCGCCAAGCTCTTCCAGAAAGCTGAGAGCGCGTTGGCGTTCCTGCTCCAGGGTATTGAGGCCGGCCTGTGTCTCCAGACATTTTTCGGTGATTTGGCGCAGAGCCAGGTCTGCTTTTTCCCGCTCTTTTTGGATTTCCTCTTCTGCATCGCGCAGGTGACCAAGGGCCTGTTCCGTGGATTCAAGGCGCTTCAGCACCTCGGAGACCAGGGCAAGGCGACCGCTGTTTTTGGCCTCCGCCTGTTCAAGCATGGCGGAAAGCTCCACCGCAGCTTCGGGGCGGCCTGAGACGAGGACGTCAGCCGAATCCGGCGTCAGCTCCATCGCCGGAGAGGGCGCAAGCGTTCGCAGGGCGGCCGCAAGATGTTCTCCCGTTTTCAGCAGTTCTCCGGCTGTGTCCTGAAGGGTTTCCTGTGTGTGCTGTGCGTCTTTTTCCAGCTCAGCAAGGCGTATTTCGCTGTCGCGGACGCTTCGGGACAGAGTATTTTCCCTGTCCGCGAGTCGCTGCGCTTCGGCCTCATGTTCATCAATATGGGGTGCGGGAAGTTCTGCGGCATAGGGGTGACTGAGGGAACCGCAAAGCGGGCAGGGGGCTCCTTCGCAAAGTTTTTCCCGTTCCTTCGCAAAATTTATGATGCGTTCAGCGAAGCGCAGGGCTTTCTGTTCCACCTCAAGGGCACGGCGTGTGAGGGAAAGTTCTCCGCGGGTCGCAGCGAGGGTCGCGTTCTGTTTTTCCCTCTTCCTTTCCAGCTCCGCCGCACGCATCCTGCCTTCGGACTCCTTCTGTGTCAGAGAGACGTACCGTATCAGCAGCGTACGGGCTTCGCGAAGTGTGTCCGCCGACGTGAGCAGGCTTTCCTTTTCATCGCGCCAGAGGGAAGCACTTCTGCCTTCCAGAAGCTGGGTCTTCTCTGCTGTCAGGTTCCGGTGTTTTTCCTGAAGTTCCTGTTCCAGGCGGCACTGGACGGCATGGGATTCGGTGAGCCTCGCTGCTTCTTTTTTCTGCGCTTCCAGCTCGGCGGAGTATTCGCGGATCCGGAGTTCCCGGTCGGACTGCTCCTTTTCCTGTTGCAGAAGCAGGCGATGCCGATCCCACATACCGGGCAGAACCTCGGAAAGGGTGGCGTCCTGAGCGCGGGTCTCCTTTTCTTCGCACAGTGCTTTGAGCGCATCACGGCTGTCTTGCAGCTCTTTTCCGTGTATGTGAGCCTCGGTTTCGGCTTTTTCAAAGTCTTCCACGGTTTTCTTAAGACGATCGCGGTTTGCCGCGTCTTCCCTGGTCAGGTGCTGAAGCTCCCTGTCCAGGGCGCGCATGGCTTCCAGCTCTTGCGCGAGGGTTGCTTGTGCCTGTTTTTCCTCTTCCCGGGCCTGAACTGCGAGATTGCAGCGTTCACGGCAGCTATCCACAGCCGCCTCCAGTCCGGGCAGGCTGGTTTGAGCCTCCTCTGCCGCTTTTTCGTCTTTGAGCTGCTCGGCACGTTTTGCCTGAACTGCGGCCAGGGAGCCTTGTACGGGCAAGGCGCGGTGATGCGCTTTCAGCCGTGCGGCGCTGTCAGCGAAGTTCAGGGTGTCCGTCTGCCAGGATTCTCTGAGTTTTCTCAGATTGTTCAGCTCCTCGTGCAACTCCTCGAGGAGGCGGCGCTGGGTCAGGGCCTGGTCAACGCCGTCCTTTTGGGCGCTGAGCTTCGCTTTTTCCACATCGAAGCGGCGTACTTTTTCCCGGAGTTCGCTTTCTTCTTCTGTTGAGAGCAGGGGAAGCTGCTTCAGAGATGCGCGCAGTTTCTCAAGATTTTCACCTTCGGCCTTGTTCCGCTGGAAAACCCGGCGGGAGATCTCCGCATAGATTTCTGTTCCTGTGATCTGTTCGAGCAGGGGGGCACGCTTGTCGCCGCTGCTGAGCAGAAAGGCCGCAAAGCTCCCCTGGGCCAGAACCACAGATTGCGTGAAGCGTTCGAAATTCATGCCGGTGAGTTCTTCGACCTTGTTTCTGGCTTCCGTCATGCCACGGGTGAGGCACAGTCCTTGATTGTGGTCAAAAATTTCATGCCGCGGCTCCTGAAGCTTGCCGCCGGACTTGCCGCGTGCCTTCTTGTGGCTCCAGCAGCAGCGCCATCGGCCTTCCGGGGTCTCGAAAACCACTTCCGCCAGACAGTCAGCGGCCTGGCGGGACATGATTTCATTGCTGCCCCTGCTGATTTTGCCGAGGCGGGGCGTGCAGCCGTAAAGAGCAAGGCAGACGGCGTCGAGTATGGTGCTCTTGCCTGCGCCCGTAGGCCCGGTGATGGCAAAAAGACCATTTCCGGCATATTCCGGCGCGTCAAGGTTGATGTTCCATTCCCCGGTCAGAGAATTGAGATTGCGTAGACGTATGCTCAGGATGCGCATATCAGTCATCCTCCCGTGAAGCGCCGCTGATTTCCCGGAGAATTTCATCATAACACGCCGTCAGCGCCTTCCGTCGTTCCTCCGTGCCTTCGCCGCAGAGCTGTGCCTCATCCAGGAGACGGGCGAACACATCGGCTTCCGTAAGGTTTTCTAGAGAGGGGGCGCCCTCCTCCTCCGTATGCATGGAGACGGGAAGCTCTCGCAGGTTGCGGATGCGCAGAACGTCCACTTCTGGAGGGGCAGCTTCAAAGACTTTTTCGCGCAGATCGCCGAGAACGTCCTGGCCTGTGTAGAGGACTTCCGCCCAGATTGTTTCCGCAGCTCCGGAAAGTTCCCTCAGACGGCGTTCCAGTTCCGGCCAGTCGCCGTTCAGACTGAGGAGGTTCCGGAAGCGGGGAACCTCTACCGTTTCAACGGACACGTCGCGCCCATGGGTGCGGAGCAGGCAGACGCTTTTCCGGTTTTCGGTCTCGCTGAAATCCAGAGGCAGAGGAGAGCCGCTGTAGCGCAGACGCGTTTCGCCGGCGGTCTGCGGAATATGCAGATGCCCCAGTGCGGCGTAGTCGAAGGCAGGGGGAAAGACGCCCGTCTCCACGCGGGCCAGGGAACCGACGCGCACGTCCGTGCCCTCGGACACGCGGCCGCCCTGCACGAAGAGGTGTCCCATGGCGATCACCGGCATATCCCTGCCGGCGCGCAGGCGTTCCGCTGCTTCTGCGCATCTGCGGTAGTGCCCGCGCAGGCCCTCCGCCAGCTTGCGGTCTCTGTCTTCAGGGCCGTCCCCTGGAGCGGCGCGGTAAAGATCCCGGTCGCGGAGAAAGGGCACGGCGCAGATGATGACGCCAGGTTCACCCGCTTTTCCGGGAAGCTCCAGGACTTCTTCTTCCGGCGTGAGTGCCCTGCCTGCAACATGGATGCGCAGGTGACTGAGGAGCTGTCTGGGCGCGTCGAGAAAGGAAGGAGAATCGTGGTTGCCCGCCGTCATCACGACGCTGCAGGCCGGGTCTGTGCTGATTTTCTGGAGAAAATCATAGTAGAGCGTCTGAGCCTGCGTGCCGGGCGCGCCGCTGTCGAAGATATCGCCGGAGACGAGAAGAAGCTCCACCTTTTCCCGCCGGAGAAGTTCGTGCAGCCAGTCGAGAAAAAGGCGAAATTCTTCGTCGCGTTTTTTTCCGTAGAGCGTGTGACCGAGATGCCAGTCTGAGGTGTGGACGATGTTCATGCGCTCTTGATAGCACGGAGCCGCGTGGAATGTCATGCCTGAAAGAGCGGTACGAAAATGTTTTATCTTTCGCTCGCGGAGAGCAGAAAGCCTTGAGCGGCAGAGGAAGGACACGGTGCCGCGGGGGAAGACCGCCGTTTTTTTCAGGGAGTGCGGAAATGTACCGAGGCGGCAGGACAGGGTGAGGAAAGCCTTTTTTATCGGAGTGTTGGGAGGAAGAATTTCGGATCATTGGCAGCGGCAGCCGGAGGAAATGTGGTACAATCTTGTACTGTTGGCGTCGCGGCAGAATAGCGGTAATAATCAGCAACAAAGCGGAATAACAGAAAAATATCCTTTTTGGCACGCGGTATGCACAGGGGAGGGCGAGTTTACAAATTCCAAGGAGGAATATGTGATGAGTACACACGCCCCTGTCAAAGGATGGAACATTCTGTCCGCGCTGGGGATCCTGTGGGGGATCCTGTTCGTACCGGGCATGGCTTTCGCCGGAGAAACTGCCGAACCCCTGAGCCAGCATCATGGAGACATCCTGTGGACCATGCTGGGAGCCATGCTGGTCATGTTCATGCAGCCGGGCTTTGCACTGGTGGAATGCGGTCTGACCCGCGCCAAGAACGCAGGCAATATCCTGATGAAGAATTTTGTGGATTTCAGCATTGGAACTCCGCTGTTCTTCGTCATCGGCTTCGGCATTATGTTCGGAGCGTCCAACGGCTTTTTTGCCGTGCCGGATCTTTGCATGACTTCTGTCGATCCCACGACGGAAGACGGGCTTTGGGCCTGGACGTTTTTCTTCTTCCAGACCATGTTCTGTGCCACCGCCGCCACCATCGTGTCGGGCTGCGTTGCAGAACGGACGGATTTCAAGGCCTATATTCTGGTTTCGGTTCTGGTCAGCGTGTTCATCTACCCTGTGAGCGGAAGCTGGTGCTGGAACGGCCTGTTCGCGGACACCAAGGGCTGGCTTGAAGCTCTGGGCTTCGTGGACTTCGCCGGTTCGACGGTGGTGCATTCAGTCGGCGGCTGGATTGGTCTGGCCGGAGCCTTGTGCGTGGGTCCGCGCATCGGTAAATACAGCCTGGACGGGAAGTCTCTGGCCATCCCTGGCCACAATATCCCGCTCGTTGCATTGGGGGTGTTCATTCTCTGGTTCGCCTGGTTTGGCTTCAACTGCTGCTCCACCACGGCGGCGGACAGCACGGTCGGCTATATCGGTGTGAATACCTGCCTGTCCGCCTGCATGGGCTTTGCCGCCGCCATGCTGACCATCTGGTTCCTCACCGGCAAGCCGGATCCGTCCATGTCCATGAACGGCGCTCTGGCCGGGCTCGTGGGCGTCACTGCCGGATGCTTTGAAGTGTCTCCCGTGGGCGCTCTGTGCATCGGACTTATCTGCGGCGTTATTGTGGTGCTCTCGGTCATCGCCGTCGATCAGGTGTTCAAGGTGGACGACCCCGTCGGCGCGGTCTCGGTGCACGGCGTGTGCGGCTTCGTGGGTACGGTGCTTGTGGGCCTGTTCGCAGCTCCCGGGTACGGCGAAAACGTGGGCCTGCTTTACGGCGGAGGCGTGGATCTGCTGCTCATCCAGCTTCTGGGGGCGCTCAGTGTCGGCGTCTGGGCCTTCGTCATGGGCTTCATCGCCTTCAAGATTGCCGACCGCCTCATCGGTCTGCGTGTGAGCCGCGAAGTCGAGCTTAAAGGTCTCGACCTCACGGAGCACGGAACGGACGTGTACAGCGGGTTCCAGATCTTTTCCAACGAATAAGCTGCCGTTGAAGACGGAAAGGAATATGAGATGAAAGTTGTTATCGCGTATATCCGTCCCGAAGCGCTGGGAGCGGTCAAGCAGGCTCTGTACGCCCAGTCGCTGTACTGCCTCTCCGTAACCAATATCCTCGGTTCGGGGCGTCAGAAGGGTTATGTGGAAATGTACCGCGGCGTTGCCACGGAGGTGACGCTGCTGAAAAAGGTGCGCATCGAGCTTTGCCTGCAGGACGAAGATGTGGACAAGGCGATGAAGGCTATCGCTAAGGGCGCCAGCACCGGGCATGAAGGCGATGGCATCATGTACGTCATGGATGTGGAACGAGGCCTGCGCATCCGCACGGGCGAAAGCCTGTAGTGCACTGTCAGGCTGCGGATACCTGAGAACGAAAAGGCGGGGCGCCTAGCGCGTCCCGCCTTGCTGTTTCCGCCGTTGTTTCCGCATATCCAGCGCTGTCTGCGGGGATCCGCCTTCTTCGGGAACACACGAAAAGATACCCTGCGGCCGCGAGTCTCTGCCAGGCTCGTTCGGCCGGAGTCTTCCGGGCGGGCATGACGAGAGGCATGACGTGAGGCATGTCGCGAAAGTTTCGCCTCATGCCTCCAGCCGTCTGAAACCGCGCTCCTTCTGCCCAGCGGAAACGGGGCTTGCCACGGACGCGCTTTCGGGTATGCTGGAAAAAAGCCGCTGCCAGGCGGCGGGGGAGACAGCATGGGCGTTTTCGATATTCCTGACGCGGCACTGCATATACTCATGCTCGGCTGCATGAGTTCGGGCAAGTCCACGATTCTGAACGCGCTTCTCGGGCGCGGCGTGTTTCCGGCCGGGAATCGTGCGACCACGGCTCAGATCTTTCGCATCATTCATGACCCTCGTTCGCAGGAAGCCGTGTGCCGCAATCTTTCCGAAAGCGAGGAACGTTTTCCGCTGTCCCGGGAAAGACTTGCGGCGTGGAACGGTACCATGCGGGAGAACGTACCCGCGGACATCCGGCTTTTCTTCCCGCATCTGGAAAAGCGGCGTCCGCTGGTTTTCTACGATACGCCCGGCCCAAACACGAGCAAGTACGGCGCGCACCGCGGAGAAACGTATTTTGCGCTGGAAAAGCTCCCGCTGACGCATATTTTTCTGGTGCTGGATATGGCGCAGCTCCATACCCGCGACGAGGAAGCCCTTCTGCGCGATATGGGCCGCGTGATGGAGGAGCGGGGCGGTATCCCGCTCCTGGTCATTCTGAACAAGGCCGACGTCATCGACGTGGACAAGGAGCCGGTGCAGGAAATCATTCAGGAAATTCAAGAGGACATGAGCGGCTATGTGCCTGCAGGAACCCATGTGGACGTTATCCCCGTCATGGCCAGGGGCGCGGAAATCTGGCGCCGGATGATAGACCGGGACGCGCTTACGACCTTTGAAATCGAGTTCGGCCAGTATATCGACTGGCGGCTGTGCCAGGCCATGCTGGAGGCTGCGGTCATGCCGGACGCGATCCGCTCCAGCGTGGCCGAACAGATGGAGGAATGGCGGCGGCTTCAGAAGTTTTCCCAGGTCTTCAAGGGGTCTCTGGAATATCTGGCGCACCGCATCCACCCCGAGGCCGAGATCATCAACAAGAACATGAGCAAGATTCTGGACTATGCGGACTGCCGCCGGGCCATCACTGGTTCGGGCATCGTGGCGCTCGAAGCCTGGATTGACACTCTGACCGCGTAGTTCGGGAACTGGCCCGCGGCCTTGCGCCCGTGTTCAGCGCGTGGGTTCCGCGGGAAAGGAGAATGCACCATGAGGACGTGCCCCATCACCAGAGATCAGGCACTGGCTCTTTTGCGAACCTACAACACCGAATCGTTCCATCTGCTTCATGCGCTGACCGTGGAAAGCGTGATGCGCTGGTTTGCAGAACATCAGGGCTATGCGGAAGAGGCGGACTACTGGGCCATGACCGGACTGCTCCACGACATAGATTTCGAGCGCTATCCCGGGGAACATTGCCGCAAGGCGCCTGAACTTCTCAGAGCGGGAGGGGTGAATGAGGACATGATCCGCTCGATTTGCAGTCACGGCTATGGCCTGTGCTGCGATATTGAACCGCAACACGAGATGGAAAAAATCCTGTTTGCCGCGGACGAACTCACCGGACTTATCGGCGCGGCGGCACTCATGCGGCCTTCCAGAAGCGTCATGGACATGGAAGTCTCCAGCCTGAAGAAAAAATTCAAGGACAAGAAGTTCGCCGCGGGCTGTTCCCGCGATGTGATCCGTACCGGCGCGGAAAAACTGGGCTGGACGCTGGAAGAACTCTTTGCCCGCACGCTCGACGCCATGCGTTTCAGTGAAGAACGCGTCAGAAAGGAAATTGAGGCGCTTCAGGGCTAGAGCAGGCTTGCTCGCGCCGACCTTCCCCGCTCGCCGCTCCGCAGGTTGAGAAAGGGGATTTGTCTTTCCCCTTCTTAGACCGCCGGAGGCACACGCGGTAGCGCGTTTGGAGCGACGACCCCGCGACCTTACCCGCTCCGGCGGTGTGACCATGTTCGCAGGCAGAGCCTGGCGAACACGTTCGCTATCTGCTCACTGACATTTGCACTTCCGGCGGTTAGGGACGTGGCCGGAGAGTGCCTTTCGCCGAACTGGAAGTTCGGCGCTTTGCAGCGTTTTTCCTGCAGGAAAAGCAAGAGGCCTTTCCCTTCCTCAGACCGCCAGCCCCTTAAAGGGTTTTGCTGTCTTATGCTGCTCTGTCCCCCCCCCAAAAAAAACGAGGCGGCCCTTCCGGAGAAAGGCCGCCTTGCTCTTGGTGAGTGTGTGGATTTACTGCCTGTTCAGTTCTTCTTCCTGCGGGAACATGGGCAGGTAGCGATAGGCCAGTGAAAGCACCATGGCGGCGTAGGCAAAGACCAGGAAGCAGGAGGCCCATTCCGCCCAGTTCGGGGCGTAGCTGTACCAACTGTCGAAGGGCATGACGGGCTGCGCCAGTCCCTGCACGGTAAGAACGTAGCGGTTGACCACAATGCTGGTGCAGGTGAGCAGCAGCATGAGATAGAAGACCGCGGGCTTTTCCCGGAGCGGCTTGATCAGCAGGCAGACCATGGGCACGATGAGCATGAGATGCTCGGCCCAGAACAGCCATTTGCCGTAGATCCATCCGTGGAACATCTGGTCAAAGGTCAGTCCCTCGCTGGCCAGAAGCGAGGCGGCCCAGTACCAGCTGTCAAGGCACTTGAACACCGTGTACACGATGAGCATGGTACCGCCCACCTTGCCCATGAGCTGCTTGATTTCCCAGCTCACCAGCCTGCGGCCGGTCATCTTTTCCATGAGGGTGCAGACAAGGACGGTAAACATGGGTCCGGAGGCCACGGCGGAGAGGACGAACAGGAAGAACGTCCACGGCCAGATGAAGAAGCCTTCGCGGAACAGGTAAGGCCGCCCGAAGAGTACACCATACATGCCGCCCAGCGAACCCTGATGGAAGGTGGAAAGGAAGGCGCCGATACCGGCGAAGATGGGCATGTACACATGGAAGTTGTGCGCCAGAGCGTGGACAAAGCGGCTTTTCATGAGCTGGCGGTTTTCCAGTATCAGCGGCACGAACTCAAGGATGAGCACGATGCAGTAGCAGGTGATACAGAAGATGACTTCCGTGAGCATGGAGTGGACGTTGGGATACCAGTAGCCAAACCAGCAGCGGATGGGTTGACCAATGTCCAGAACCAGAATAAGCATGGCGCCGGTGTAGCACAGGAAGCCGATCACCGCTGCGAGGTTCACGATGTTTTTCAGCGCGTCGATGTTCAGTATGTAGCGCAGCGCTCCCGTGAAGAACGCGCCTGCGCCCAGAGCGATGACGGCGAGGTCGAAGGTGATCCACAGACCGAAGCCGAAGTAGTCGTCCATGCCGGTTTCACCCAGTCCGAAGCCCAGGATGCGCACGGCTGCGTAAAGCCCCCAGAGGAAGATCAGCCCCAGCACCGTCATCCAGGCTGTGAATTTGGTCAGGGAGCAGCGTTCGCACCCTTCGGGGAACAGCTCGGCGTCAACAGGTTTGCTGTAATCCATAACCTACCTCATTTGATGACGGCTTCGCCGGTCTTTTCGTTTTCGAGATAGTTATCGCCTTCGCGGCGCACCCACTCGCGTTTGCTCAGATAGTAGACCTGCGGGTCGGTTCCCAGACGTTCCAGCAGACGGAAGGCGTAGGGGCTTTTGATAAGCTCGTGCACCTTGTGCGCAGGATTGTTCAGGTCGCCGAAGGTAATGGCTCCGTTGGGGCAGGCTTCCGTGCACGCCGTGACATAGGCGCCGTCCGGCAGATTCATGGGGTCCTGGCCGTTGGCTCTGGCCTTGGCCTGGGCGCTCATGAAGCGGTGATGGCAGAAGGAGCACTTTTCCACGACACCGCGCATACGGGTCGAGACGTCGGGGCTGAGAGCCTGTGCCAGATCGCCTGGCCACTTGGGATCGTACCAGTTGAAGTAGCGGGCGTGGTAAGGACACGAGGCCATGCAGTACCGGCAGCCGATGCAGCGGGGTGGAATCTGGCTGACGATACCGCCTTCCTCGCGCTTGTCCGTGGCGATGACGGGGCATACCGCGACACAGGAGGGCTTGCCGCACTGCATACAGGGGCGGGGCAGGTAGACGGTCTCGTGGTCGGGGAAAGGTTTATGATTGGAGAGGCGGAACACCTTGAGCCAGTTGAGGGAACGCAGCTTGTTGCTGCCGTCCACGGCCGGAGCCACGTTGTTTTCCGCCTGGCAGGCCACCATGCACGCGCCGCAGCCCGTGCACTTGTCGAGGTCGATGACCATGCCCCATTTGATCTTGAATTCTTTGACTTCAGAAGACATGAAGCTCCCCCTATGCTCTTGCGGCGTTCACGTCGGCGTTTCCCCATACCGGCAGGTTTGTGCCGGGTTCTCGGGAAATGCTGGTCAGCGTCACGACGTTCGCGCCCTTGCCCTTGCTGAACTGGTCGAAGGCCGTATGGCCCAGACCCGCGGTCAGCGAGACCGTATCGGTCATGACGCCTTCAAAGACCGCGGCGCGCACGGTGGTTTCGACCTTGTTGGCTGCTGTGATCTTCAGCAGGTCTCCATCTTTGACCTTCAGCCTGGCGGCGGTGGCGGCGTTCATCTGCGCCACGCTGAGCTTGCCGGCGAGCTGATATTCCGTGACCACCTTGGTGGCGAAGGGCGGGATGGCCGTCTGTGCCGTGCCCATGCCCAGAACCACAACAGGCGCGATCTGCAGCGGCGCATCGGCGGCTTTGGCGGAAGCGGCGGCCTTGATGGCTTCCCAGTTGTAGAACAGCGGGGAGACGGGTCCTTTTTCCACAGCCGTATGCACGGTGCCGCTTTCCAGCATGGCCCGGAAGGGCGCGCCCAGAGCGTAGGCGCGCTTGTACAGGAGTTCCGGCATGTCCTTCACGCCCAGATCCACGCCGACTTCCTGCGCCAGAGCGATGAACAGCTCACCCGCGGAACGGGCTTCGGCAAAGGGTTTGGCCACGGGACGGGCCAGGGCGTAGGTGGTGAGGCCGGAGCCGTAGGGCGTCAGAACATCATCAAAGGCTTCCATGCCGAGAGCCGCGGGCAGAACTAGGTCGCAGGCCTCGCAGGTTTCACTCATGAAGCTGGCAACGGCCACGGAGAAGCCGGCCTTCTTCAGGGTTTCCCTGACGCCCGCATCGGAGGGCAGAGCGTACACGGGGTTGGCGGCGTACACAATGAGCATCTTCGGGGCACTGGTTTTGCCTGCGGCAACACTCTGCGTGTACCTGACCAGAGAGCGGGTGAGCAGATGGCGGTATTCCGCAGCGCCGTTGACCACAGGCGAGGGGAAGGGCATGTCCACAAGTCCGCCTTCCCGCCCCACGGAACCGAGGAGCATATTCACGGCAATGGCCGCCATAACGGGACCTGCGGCTCCGCCGCTGCCCAGCGCGGAACCGGCGATGACCAGAGGTTTCTTTGCGCCGGTCAGGGCTTTGACCGCGGCTTCGAGGCGATCCGCAGGGACGCCGGTGATGGCGGTGACCTTTTCAGGCGTATAGGCCGCGGCGAAGCCTGCAAAGTTGGGCAGTCCCGCGGCGAAACCGCTTTTGCCGGCCTTGATGAGCAGATGCGCGATGCCCAGAAGCAGGGCCATTTCCGTCCCGGGCTTGATGGGCAGCCAGAGATCCGCGCCAGCCGCCGTGTTGTTCTGCACGGGGGAGGCGTACACAAAGGTCTGCGCAGGCGTACCGCCCGCGGGATGGGTGCGGTTGAAGACGCTGCGGTTGGCGGCCACCACGCCCCAGCTTTCGAGGATGGGCGCACCCACGGCCAGAACGCAGTCGCTGTGTTCGATGTCGTAGCCCAGGCGTCCCTGCCCGCCCATGGCGGTCCAGGCTGCCGCGGCGGGCTGTTCTTCATCGGGCATCAGGTAGAAGTCTGCGGAACCGCGCTGGTAGAGCATGGCGGACAGAACTTCGTTAATGCTTGTGGTGGGGTCGCCTGAGAAGGCGGCCACGGAGCTTCCGGCGGCCTGCATATGCTCCTTGAGCAGTTTTTCGGCTTCCGCCCAGGAGATGGCCACATACGCGCCGTCAGGAGAGCGGCGCAGTGGCTTCTTCAGGCGGGCGGGACTGACGCGCAGTTCCGCTTCCGCAGCGGCCAGCGCCGTCATGGACCCGTGGGAAACGGGGTTGTTCCGGTCGCTCAGGGTGCGCACCGGAGTACCGGCCACTGTGCGCACAAGAAAGCCCGTTCCCGAGGGGCAGAGCTTGCTTACGGTGGGCAGGTATTCGCTCGCGCCCTTCTTCAGACGGGGGATCCAGCCCCAGTTCTGCGTCCAGTACACGGCATCGTACAGGGTATTCCAGATGATGGGTGACGCCACGAGGCCCACGGTCCCGCCGGCGGCAAATTTAAGAAATCCTCTTCTATCCATGATTTCCTCTCTTTTGCCTTACTTGTGGCAGGTGAAGCAGGCGTTGCTGGCGTTGGTATTGCCAAGCGCCATGTGTTCGGCGTGGCAGCGTTCGCATCCCCACATCAGCATGGTGTTTTCGGAGTAGCCGGAAAGCCTGTTTTCCCGGTACAGGGGAGGAACGCTGGTCTCAGCAACGTTGAGGTGGCATTTTGAACAGAATTTGGCAATGTCCGCCGGGGTCTGAAGTTCGGCCAGAGGGCCGAAGTGCAGAGCGTGGCTGAAGAAGACGTTGTCAGGCTGCTTCTGATAGATCAGCCATTCCGTCTTGATCTCGCGCCCCGTCTGGACATACTCGCGCACAAAACGCGCTTCTTCGGGATCCTTTCCGAGGATGGTGAAATGACATTCGGCGCACTGCTCCGTCGTGGGAGCACCGCTGAACGTTCCGTCGGCCCGAACGAAGTGACACTGGTCGCAGGTCATGCCCTGGTTCTGGACATGCTCGACGTGGCTGAAGGCGATGGGCTGCTTTTTGGTTTCCTTCATGAGGTTGGGCAGAACCCACCATCCCAGAATAAGGGCCACGACCAGACCTACGACAAACGCGCCCCAGCCGCAGCAGCATGTTTTGCCTGCAGACTCAGGTGTGGTTGTGTTGTTCCTCTCCTCCATCCCGTTGCCTCGTGCTGTTGAGGTGATAAAAAGGACGGCGCGCAGCTTCGAACCGTGGCTCGACCGCGCCTGTCGGGATCCGACTGAAAAATGGCGACTTTCTCGTATCGGTTCCAGTAAACTCCGTTATACTAGTTTAAATCCAGAGCGCTTGCAATGGGGAAAAGGGCTTTCTCTTGCTGTTCGTCCGCAGGGAAACGAGGCCGCCCTTTGGAAAAGTTTTTTGCAAGTGAACGGTAATATAGGGAAATTATTATATTTTTTGAAAAGAGGAGACCGCCGCGGCAGCGGAAAAGACTGGAATTTCCAAAATTGCGGTGGGGTTAAGTTATTTTTTTCATTATCAAAAAATACTTTGAGGTTTGAGACCTCCCCCCTTCATGGGGAAAAGAGTAGTTGACAAAACGGCGAAGCCGATGAAATCCGATTCCGTAACCTCTCCCTTGGCTGCCGGACGGCGTGGCGTGTGCGCCGCTGATAGCGGGCAGGCCGCGCACAATCGGGCTTTGCCCGCTCAAGTATCTTTGCGGCCAGCTCGCGGGGCATGAGAGGCAATCCGTTCTTTTCCTTAACCGCCGGAGGCGCGAGCGACAGCGAGCTGATAGCGAAGGCGGCGTGTTTGTCCGGCTTTGCCGGCAAACATGGTCACGCCGCCGAAGCGGGGAAAGTCGCGCGAGCGTCAGCGAGCTGATAGCGAACGTGTTTGTCCGGCTCTGCCGGCAAACATGGTTACGCCGCAGAAGCGGGGCAGTCGGTTGCGGAGTCAGTCGGCGGATGGGGGCGACTGTGGATTGAAACATTTATTCCGCAGCAGAGCGGGCGGACGGGAAAGCGCTGCAGCCTTGACAGTGAAATTTGTTTGGCGGTATAGAAAACGCTCACTGTTTCAGACTGGAGAGATGGCAGAGCGGCTGATTGCGGCGGTCTTGAAAACCGTTGAGGGTAACACCTCCGGGGGTTCAAATCCCTCTCTCTCCGCCATGTTTCGCCCCTAAGCCCAGGTTCCTTGCGAGCCGCGGGGCTTGTTTTTTGCTTTCGGTCCGCGGTACACAGGCGGCGCCTTGTCTCACACATCCTTAAAAAAAAAGAAGGGCACACCTTGGCTCAGGCCCAGGCTCGGAGAGCCGCTCCTGCTTTGCCGGGGAGCTGTTGACTTACCTGCGGCACGTTCCGCCTCGGCGTTGCTTGGCGGCGGTACGTTCCGCAGAGGCAGACATACCTGATCGGCAGCGGCTGCGCGGGGGGTTCAAACGTTCCTTTGAGGTTTGCCCCTCCGGGAAAAAGGCAGTCCCGCGTTTTTGTCGATAAGATGGAAGGCCCCCTCAGGAAAAAAGGAGTGATTGACAAAACGGCGAGGCCGATGAACTCTTTTTGCATAACTCTTCCCTCAGGGAGGGGCGAGCCGCACGCTCCGGCCGGCGGCTGCAAAGCCAGCCGGAAGAAGAGTCCGGCTGTAGAATGAAACCTGTCTTGCAGGCAAGGAGGGATGCATCATGGCGACCATGTTCCCGGCGGAGGTCGAGATGTTCACCACGGTGGGCGAGGAGACCGTCTACCGTTTTCTGCGCCGTGCCGCGCGGCCGGACGCCGTGTTTCTGGTCTGGTACTCGCCGGACATTGAGGACAGGGAGCCGGACTTCATCCTGCTCTCGCCTGATTCGGGTCTCATCGTCCTTGAGGTCAAGGACTGGCTGGCGGAACAGGTGCTGGAGGCAGACCCCAAATCCGCCCTGCTGCGGATCGGATCGCACGAGGAGCGGCGCAAGCAGCCCCTGGCCCAGGCACGGGAATACGTCAACAGCCTGATGTCCCTTTTCGGCAGGCACGCACCGGAGTCCGCGGGAGGCAAGGCCGCCTTGCCGTGCCCCGTCACCTGGGGCGCGGTGTTCCCGCATATGCGGCGCGAGGAATTTGAGGCCTGCCGCCTGGACGAGGTCATGGACGGCAGCCGCGTGCTCTGCTGGGACGAGCTGAACGAGGATTCGCCGCTTCTGCGCGATGCTTCGGGCCAAAGCCTGCGCCGGTGGCTTGCCGAACATTTCCCGCCGCTCTTTCCCTTCAGTCTTACGGCACAAAAGCTTGCGTGGCTGCGCGGCTGCATTTTTCCGGTGGTGCGGCTGGATCTGCCGCAGCGCGGGGGCGCGTCCGTGCCGGAACAGGCCCGGACGATCCTGGCGCTGGATCATGAACAGGAAAACCTGGCCCGCACCTTCGGCACTGGCAAGACGCTCATCACCGGACCGGCCGGAAGCGGGAAAACGCTCATTCTCGCCCATCAGGCATGGCATCTGCCGCGGGTGGACAGGCGCGTGCGGCGCATCCTCATCACCTGTTTCAACCTTTCCCTGGTGGGCTATATCCGCCGGTTGCTGGCCGGAAAGGGTGTGGGCCTTGGGCCGGACGGCGTGGAAGTGATCCCGTTTTACAGTCTGTGCGAGCGTATCCTGGGCGAAGGCCTGACCCATGCCAATGAGGAGGGCGACTACTACAAGCTGGTGGTGCAGGAGAGCCTGAAGCGCCTCGAAGGGCAGCATGAGCTGAAAGGCCGTTGGGACGCCATCCTTGTGGATGAAGGTCAGGATTTTTCTCAGGACATGGGGCAGGTGCTGCTGCGCCTTTTGCCGGAACACGGAACCCTGACCGTGGCCGAGGATGAAAACCAGCGGCTGTACCAGCAGAATACGGTCGGCTGGGAAGATTTCGGCATAGCAAATCTCAAAGTCCGGCATCTGCGCCGTCAGTATCGCAGCACACGGCCCATCGCGGCTCTGGCAGCGCAGGCTCTCGGGGGGCAGCCAGACGCCGCAGAGCTGGGCGGCGCGGATGGCCCGGCCCCGGCATGGCTTGAGAGCGCAGACAGCCGCACACAGGTCCGTGAGGTCGCCGAGGCCGTGGCAGCTCTTACGCGAGGCGGCATAGCCATGAGTGAAATCGCCGTGCTCTATACCCGCGGCAAAAATCAGCAGGTGCCGAACCTGCCGGAGGCGCTTGTGGAAGCCCTCGAAGCCCGGGGCGTACTGGCGCGCTGGGCGGCACGCGATACCGCCAGCAAGCGCGGCTATGACATCACCACGGACAGTGTGACCGTCTCCACCATCCACAGCGTCAAAGGGCTGGACTTCGCCCATGTCTTCCTGCTGGGGCTTGACCAGCTGCGGCCGGATGACGAAAGGGCGCGGCGGCTTGCCCATGTGGGCATCACCAGGGCGCGGGAACGCCTGACGCTTTGCGTTTGTGAAAACGGCGGACGCAGCGGAGGCAGCCTGGCGGACGCCTTGCGGAAAAAGGGCTGAGAGACCTGCACTGACCTGCAAAACAAGCCCCTTGGCGCGTACTTTTCTCCATGATCGAGACCGCCGGCGGGAGAATGCCTTCTTTCCCGCCCCCCCCCAGTCGCTCACTGGTGATAGTGCTCCAGAAAGGCCCGCAGTTTGTTCATGGCATCTTCCAGAATGGCTGTCTGCGGCAGGTAGACGATGCGGAAGTGGTCGGGCTGATGCCAGTTGAAGCCCGTGCCCGGCACGAAGAGCACGCGCTTTTCGCGCAGAAAGTCGAGGGCGAACTGCGTGTCGCTGGTGATGTTGAATTTCTTGACGTCCACCTTCGGGAAAATGTAGAAGGCCGCTTTGGGGCGTTTGGCGCTGATGCCGGGGATGTCGTTCAGCGCGTTGTAGATGAAGTTTCGCTGCTCAAAGATGCGGCCTCCGGGCACGATGTACTCGTTGACGCTCTGGTAGCCGCCAAGGGCCGTCTGGATGATGGACTGCCCGGGGACGTTGGAGCAGAGGCGCATGTTGGAGAGCATGTTCACGCCCGCGATGTAGTCCCTGGCGATCTCCTTGTTGCCGCTGAAGATCATCCAGCCGACACGGAAGCCGCACACCATATGGGATTTGGACAGCCCGCTGAAGGTGACGCAGAAGAGGTCCGGCGCAAGGGAGGCTATGGAAACGTGCTTTTCCCCGTCCATGACCAGGCGGTCGTAGATTTCATCGGAGAAGATCATGAGCTCATGCCTGCGGGCGGTTTCCGCGATGCGTTCCAGTATCTCCACGGGGTACAGCGCGCCGGTGGGATTGTTCGGGTTGATGATGACGATGGCCTTGGTTCTGTCCGTGATCTTGCGTTCGATGTCGTCCAGATCGGGATACCAGTCGGACTCCTCGTCGCAGAGGTAGTGTACGGCCTTGCCCCCGGCGAGGTTGGCGCAGGCCGTCCAGAGCGGATAGTCGGGGGAGGGGATAAGGATTTCGTCGCCGTTGTTGAGCAGGGCGTTCATGGCGAGCTGTATGAGTTCGCTGGCGCCGTTGCCCGTGTAGACGTCCTTCATGGTGACGTCCGGGATGTTCTTGATCTGGGCATACTGCATGATGGCCTTGCGGGCCGCAAAAATACCGCGGGAATCCGAATAGCCCTGAGAGTGGACTATGGCGTCGCGCATGTCGAAGATCACTTCTTCCGGCGCGCTGAAACCGAAAGGCGCGGGATTACCGATGTTCAGTTTCAGGATGTTCATGCCGCACTCTTCCATGCGGGCAGCCTCGTCCACCACCGGGCCGCGCACATCGTAGAGTACGTTGTCCAGCTTGTTCGATTTCGTGAAGGTTCTCATCGCTCTCTCTCCGAAAGTCCGGATCTGCGCTTCGCCGGGGGAAGCGGGCGCTATCATGTCCGCTCCTGCCGCAAGGCAGCGGGCAGCGGAAGATTATGACAGGTTCAGGGTTCGGGAGTACTGGCGCGGAAGGACGCCTCGCACACTTTTCCCGAAGCCTTTTTCAGAAATAGGCCGGAGCGGGTCAAATGACAAGGGTCTGGCCGCCGGAAAGGGCGTGGAGGGTGTCGCCCATTCTTTTTTTAAGGTAAAGAAACTGCTCAGCGCCCGTGCAGTGGCCGGTGTAGTACTGCGCTCCCTGGGCGAGAAGGGCGTCCGCCGCGCGGTCGAGGCGTTCGCGGCCAGGCCCGTGAACATCCACGTTCATGAAGTGGAAGCCGCCAATGAGCACATCGGGCCGCAGCCAGCGGCAGATGTTCAGAATGCCCTTGTGCGAACAGCCGCTGACCACGATGCGCCTGCCGCCGAGCTTCAGGCAGAGATACTGCTCATGCAGGAAGAGATCCTGCCGCAGCTTGCCTTCGCACACGCTGAACAGCCCCGCGGAGCTGTCTTCAAAGGGCGCGGGCACACCGTTGCAGGTGCGCAGGGAAACTTCCACGTCCAGATCGAGCATGTCGCCGGTAAGGACGATTTGCTTGTGTCCCTCAAGGGACTGATCCATGCTGATGTTGCGCCCGTCCCTGGCCATGTGCGTTTCAAAGGCGTACCGGTTGACGAGAACCGGAGCCTTGCCGTTCAGTTCCAGAAAGCGGCGCAGTCCGCCCGTGTGGTCATAGTGGCCGTGGGAAATCACGGCCAGATCCACCGTG
>NZ_CANRLT010000042.1 GCF_947631555.1 uncultured Mailhella sp.
TGGAGCGACGACCCCGCGCCGGCTGGAAAGCCGGCATGGAGGCGGGCGAGGAGCGGAAGAAAGGACACGCGGAGCGCGGCCGAGGGCAGCGAAGCTGCACGAGGCGAGCTCCCGTCAGACGCGGCCGGAGGGTGCCTTTCGCCGAACTGGAAGTTCGGCGCTCTTAAGCGTTTTTCCGGCAGGAAAAGCAAGATGCCTTTTTTCCAGCTCGCTACCCGACTGTGCGCGTTCTCAGGGATATGTCCAGGCGCTGGCGGAGAAGCGCGCCCTTCAGCTTTCCTATGCCAGGCGCATGGAGCTTTTTCATTTGGCCACGGAGAGTTTTAAAGGACGGGAATGGGAAGCGTTTCCGGCCATCCTTGCAGGCTCGCAGCGTGACTTGCCGGGTTCACGGAAGAGCGTAGCAGCCGCGCAGGGTGCGCTGAAGGGGTATTATCTCGGCGGCCTTGTCTGTGACCTTGAAGCGTTGGGCCATGGCGAACATCTCAAGCTGCTGAACTGGGGTGTATTCGACCGGCACATCGCAGGCGCGCTCTGGCAGATGGAGGACCCGTTGAAGTACCAGGGGCCGGAAGAGGCGATGGACATTGCCAGGGTGATCCACAAGTGGCAGGAGAAGGCACGAGAGGACGCGAACAGTGCCGGCGCATGGATATGTGGTGGGCTTTGTCGTTCGGGAGGATGCGAACGGGAATAGATTTTATGACCATGAGATGACAGAAATACTAGACCCCGATTTGCACAACCACGCCGAGTTACCCGAAGGTATGGGCGGACAGTGGGAGCGTGCAAATCGGGGCTTGGTGATGAACATACTGCGGGATACGCTGGGTGTCAATGATGGAGCGGGAACCGTTCTCTTTCAGCCGCCGGTGAACAACCGTTCCGCAGGGGCGGACATGCAGACCGGGAAAAGCACGGGGAAGGAGGAGACTAGGGCGGGGCAGAGGCTGGAACAGGCAACATACAGAAGCAAGGCCGCAAGGATGAGGGATTTTCTTGCTGAAGTCGATCAATATGGAAACAAGCCGATGTATGTTTTTGGGAATATCCGGCGCAGTGAACTTGGACTTGAAGATACCGCCTTGGAGCTGTCAGGCAGTGCCGTCCATCATATTCGCAGCCATCATCCAGAATTTAATAGTTGGGAAAAAATCGAAGAGGTTGTCGTCAATGGGGAAGCATATACCATTCCTTCCCGCAGGGGAAAATCTTCGGGCATGGCCTTTGTACTTAAAGAGGCAGAGGGATGGCATACGGTACTCGGTTATCTCACAGACACAAAACGGGGCCGGCGCTTTATTATTGGGACGAGCTTTATCGATGCGCCCAACAAAATGGAACGCTGGTTTAAACAGATACAGGCCATCCCGTTCTCTCAGAAGGCCGGCGGCTCTCCGGCGTACCCAAGTCCGCAAAAGCGGAACGTTATTTCTGAACCTGAACAGGATGGCCTATATGATCAGAACATACATCAGACTGCTGCGGACGTCAATCTCACTGAGGAGAAGAAGTATGCTCCCCGTGCCCGGGTGAGCTTTGGCATGAGGGAAGACGGGCGGGCGCTCATCGAGTTCTTCCGCTCCGCGGACGTCACCAGTGCCCCGCACGAACTCTTCCACATCTTCCGCCGCGAACTTCAGGAAACGGCCATGCGGGAAGGAGCCGGCGAAAGGAGCCGGAAACTCTGGCAGGAGGTGATGGATTTTGTGGGCGCGAAGCCGGACCAGCCGCTGACCGCGGATCAGGAAGAAGCGTTTGCCCGCGCCGGGGAGCGCTTCCTGCTGGAGGGCAAAGCGCCCGTGCCGGAGCTGAAAGCCGTGTTCCGCAAGTTCAGGCAGTGGTTCCTGGAGATCTACGGCGGCGCGGACAGTGCCGGACTGGAGATTTCCGACGGGATGCGCCGCACCTTCAGGAAGATGCTGAACGTCTCAGCGGAAGAGGCGGAAAGCACCGTTCGGGCCGCTCTGGGCCGCATGGCCCTGCGCCTTCCCGCCGCGCCGGAGCAGAACACCCCCGCCCGCAGGCAGTTCTTCCACAGTCCGTATCAGGAAAGGCAGCAGGAGAGTGCGGAAGAGATGGAGGAATAGCCACGCGCTCGCGCCGTCCGGCGGTCAAGGATTTGCTCTCCCTTCCTCAACCTGCGGAGCAGCGAGCGGTAGCGAGCAGATAGCGAAGGCGGCGTGTTTGTCCGAACATAGCCTGCAAACATGGTCACGCCGCCGGAGCGGGGAAGGTCAGGCAGCGAAGCTGCACGAGGCAAGCTCCCGTCAGACGTGGTCGAAGGGTGCCTTTGCCGAACTGGAAGTTCGGCTGCCTTTCGCGCTTTTTCGAGAGAAAAAGCAAGATGCCTTTTCTGTCTTGCTCGCTAACGTTTTCGCCGGAACATATGGAAATAGCGCCTGCACTGGAATCAGGCTTGTCTCCGAAAGGAGAGGCCACGCAGCAAGCAGACGCTATTTCAGGAGCCATTCTAGGTGTTCTGCGCGGTGCTGTCAACGTTCCCGAACGTCAGGGAAAGACGCTGCGGAAGGAAAAAGAGAGGGATGAAGCCCCCTCTTTTTGCCGGCAGGCTTAATGCGGACGGGCAGGAGTATGCAGTGGGATTTGTTCTGCGGGAGGACGGCAACGGCAAGCGCTTTTACGACCATGAGCTGACAAGAATCATAGACCCCAGTTCGCTCAATTCAGCCGGCCCTTCAAAAGAAGAGGCAAGGACAGAAACCCGAGCGAACCGGGGCTTGGTGAGCAATAATGTAGCAAAGCCCTTCAGGGCTTTGCGTCCTGCGCTTGGGAGGGGTTTGCATCCCCTCCCAAGCTACCGCCCCAAAGATACCCCGCCCTTCAGGGCGGGGTGGGGCTCTATCGGCCTAAAGGCCGAGGTCTCAAACCATAAAGGAAGTAAGATGAACATACTGCGGGATACGCTGGGCGTCAATGACGGAACGGGAACTCTTTTTTCAGCCGAAAGGGAAGCTGTCCGCCGAACCCCGCGCCCGGGTGAGCTTTGGCATGGGGGAAGACGGGCGTCAGGGGCCTGGCGGCAGGCATAAAAAAGCCCGCTGCATGAGCGGGCGAATGCGGGAGCGCTGGCAGGTTAGCGCCGGGGTCTGCTTCCCCTTTACTCCTTTACTCAACGCTTCGGAAAAAAGATAGACGATGATGCCAGACTGGTCAAGACCACTCTCCGCGCTTTTTGGGGCTGGGAGAATGGGGCGGAGACGCACTGCCGCGGCTTGCTGTTCCCGCCGTGCAGGCGGTGTGCGGTAAGCCGGGCGGTCAGGCCAGAGCGGCCTGCACCATGTAGGCCGAACGGCTCATGCCGTTCGCCTGGGCTTTTTTGTCGATGCGAACCAGCAGGTATTCCGGGATGGACAGGTTGACGCGCACGGCTTTGGCGTTCAGGAAGGACGGATCGATGTCCGCCGGCATGACCCAGCCGCCCTGCGCTGCTTCGGAGTCCATAACCTTGGCCAGAGGACTGGGAGGGGGCAGCTCCGTCAGTTTTTTGGCCTAGCACACCATCTGGACGGCCTCCTGTACGTTGACCAGACATTCCTCAATGGAATGCCCGCCGGAAAAACACCGGGGATATCCGGCAGAAACACGCCGTAATCAATGCCGTTATCGGTATGGATGACCGCAGGATATTTCATCAAAAATTCCTTTGTGGTGTGAGGTTACGACCGACGTTTCCCGTTCGTTTGACGGCAAAGATGCATAAGCGGAGAAGATCTGCTCCAAAACACTCCCATCCCGCTGAAATTAATGTGCCACCGCCTCTCTTACGGCGTTCGTGATGAAGGTATTGAGGGACTTACCTTCCGCAGCCGCCGCAACAACCGCCTTCTGATACACTTCCGGCGGCAGGCGCAAGGCGAACTTTCCCTGTCCCTTCCTGGGAGACACGCCGTCTTCGGCACACATACGGAGAAAGACCTCAAGGGAAATCTGCCCCTCCCGCCGCAGGGATTCGGCATCCTTGGCATAAAAGTCGGCACCGCCGTTCAGTCCCACAAATTCTCCCCGGAACATCTCGATTTCGGGGTCATAGGCGATGACAGCCTGATAGCCGCCTTCAAAGTTCATGACATTCATCATGGCTTTACTCCATTCTCTTCCAGCCATTTACGGATGCTGACCACCGCGCCCTTGTCTGTATCCGGCGAAGGGTGCGGCCGGTGAAACACCCGCCGGTCATCAAAAAGCCTGACACAGAGCCGCAGCCCCTCAGCCTCGGTGATTTCCGCTCCCAGCGCCACAAGCAGCGCCTCGATGTCACTCCAGCGGATACTGCCGCAGACCGGGCGCTGAAAAAGAAGCTGCAACGTTCTCAGATGGCTTGCTTTCATGAGGGCATGATATTTTTTTTTGATATTATGTCAACAGATGTCTTTCCCCTATCCTTCCTTATCCGCCGGACGGCGCGAGCGTCAGCGAGCAGATAGCGCAGGCGGCTGTGGGTGGAAATACCAGATTCAAAAAAGACTGCCAGGCATTGACAGCCTGTAACATATATATTACATAATTCCCATGAATACTATTCTGACAACACAACTTTTTAAAGTCTGGCTGGCCGGCTTGAGGGACAGCAAGGCAAAAGTCAGGATTGCGCGCAGAATCGAACGCGCCGAACAGGGCAATTTCGGAGATCATAAACATGTTGGCGGCGCGATTTGGGAGATGCGCATCGATTATGGGCCCGGATATCGCTTGTACTACGCCGGGCAGGGCAACTGCCTGTATATCCTTCTGTGCGGAGGAGATAAATCCGCCCAGCAGGAGGACATCAGGTGCGCCCAGGAACTATGGGAGCAAATTCATGGATAAGTCTCTGCTTGAGCTTTCAAAGTTTGAAGCGGCCGATTACTTGCAGACGGAAGAGGATATGCGTAACTACCTCGATGAGGTCATCAGCGAAAATGACCCGGAGGCTTTTCTGCAAGCACTGAACACGGTTGCCCGCGCACGGGGAATGACGAAATTGTCTTTGGAGACCGGTATCCCCAGAGAAAGCCTGTATCAGTCACTGTCCCCAAAAGGTAATCCCGGCTTTCATACCCTGTGGAAAATCGCCAGAGCGCTCGGCTGCACACTCGTGATGAAAAAAGCACCGCTGGAAAAATCGGCGTAACAATACCTGTATGGGTATGTAGTTGAAGATACTGCCCGGAAGAATACCGCCTTCTGAGAGTCCGGGGCGGGAGACCAGGGGCAGCATGGCCGTCATGAAACACGCCGCCAGGGCGAATTCCGGGCGGTGCATGGGAGAGCGCAGAGCCGGAAGTGCGCAGGTGAGCGCCTTCCCGCCGCATGTTTCCAGAGGGCCGGCGGCGTCCGGTTGCGTTCCGTGACCGTGAAAGGGAAGGGGAACGTGCCCCGTCAGGCGTATGGGCCGGAGGAATCGCCCTCGTCAGGTTCCCAGCGCTTTCTGAGCCGCCGCCAGATCCTGCAAGCGGCCAGGGCCGGAATCACGCCGGCCAGCATTCCTGCCGGATAGTGCATGAGCGGGAACGGGGATTGTACCTGTATGGCCAGCGCGTGGGCGAGAGCCGTGAGCGCCATGCCTATGACCGCACCGGAGAGAGCGGCTCTGCCGCTGTGATCCCAGCTCACGCATCCGGCGATGACCGCACCGGCCAGAAGGAGCGGGTCTGCCAGGGAAACGGCCATCATGACGAAAAAATCCGCAATAAGGAACATACTATGCCTCGATTGCGCCTCTTGCGTAAGGCCGGCGAGCCTTCTGCTGAAATCCTGCCGTGTGCGCATGGGGTGACTTCGCCGTTCACTATAGTCCAACGCGCAAAAATGTCAAAAAGATTCATACCCTGACCGGCGGTGGAAGAAGGAGCGCCGGTTTGCCTGTCGTGCGGTGATTTTGCGGCTTTTTCCGCTGCACGAAGCCGCAGGTGGTCTGGAGAAATTTTTGTGATTTTCCATTTTTGTAAAACCGGAGAGCGTCCAGCTTTTCTTCCTTTAACTACCCTGACCTTTAACCTTAACCGCCGGAGCGGGGTAAGCCGGCGCGGCGCGTGCGCCGCTGATAGCGAGCAGTCTGCGCGCAATCGGGCTTTGTCCGCTCAAGCATCTTTGTGGCCGGCTCGCTGGGCAGGAGGGGCAATCCGTTCCTTTCCTTAACCGCCGGAGCGGGGTAAGGTCGCGCGAACGTCAGCGAGCTGATAGCGTACGTGTTTGTCCGGCTTTGCCGGCGAACATGGTCACGCCGCCGGAGCGGGGAAAGGGCGCGGGCCGTCGCTCCAAACGCGCTGCCGCAACCGCCGGAGCGGGGAAGGTCGCGCGAGCGTCAGCGAGCTGATAGCGCACGTGTTTGTCCGGCTCTGCCTGCAAACATGGTCACGCCGCCGGAGCGGGGTAAGGGCTGTTCAGGCACGGGTTGCGAACTTCTAACCGGTGGCAACTGCAGGGTTTTGTGTTCTTGCCGTTTTCGTTTTCCCTGTCACCCCCGCAGGCACAGAGTGCGGGCAAAGCAGGAAGTCAGAATGGCCCCGGCCTGCGCCACGTTCAGGGAATCAAAGTCCCGCAGAAAGGGTATGCCCAGGCTGCAGGAGCAGTGCTTGAGTACGCCAGGCCGTATGCCTTTTTCCTCGCTTCCCAGAACGAGCAGGGCGGGCAGCGGCAGACTGGCCGTCAGCGGGTCGAGGGCGTCTTCCGTCTTCTGTGCGGCACAGGCGGTAAATCCCGCGTCCACGGCCTCGGCCACGGCACGGGAGAGGTTGACCACCTGCGTGAGCGGCAGGCGCTCCAGAGCGCCGGCGGCAGAACGTCTGGCACCGGGGCCGAGAAAGGCGCTGTTGTGCCTTGGCAGCACCAGCCCGGCCGCCCCCAGGGCAAAGAGCGTGCGGGCAAGCGTGCCCACGTTGCCCGGATCCTGCACCTGATCGAGGGCCACGATGAGCGGCAGGGGCGCGTCAGCGGCCTGTGTCAGAAAGTCTTCCCAGAAGAGGAAGTGCGCCGAGCGCAGGCGGGCGGCCACGCCCTGGTGTCCGTGCCCGGCCATGCGTTCCAGCGCCTCTTCCCCCACAAGGGAAAAACGCACCCCGCGCTCGCGGCAGAGGTCGAGCAGCCGAGCGCTTTCCCGCGTGGCGCGGCCCTTGCGCACATAGACCGTGTCCACCAGCCGGGGATCGCGTTCCAGAAGTTCAAGGACGGGCTTGAGCCCGGGCAGCATGGCTTCATCTTGAGTTTCGCAAAAGGGCATGGCGCGCTCCGGCTTGGGGATGGGGGCAGAAAAAGATTGAACACGGCAGAAAATCGGGATAGTCTCAAGCGCTGTTAACGCTCGTATCCTGCTTTTAGCCGGGATGCAAGACTGCGGATGGAGATTTCGGCATGGATGGACGCGGCTTGACCCGCACAATGCTCTGTTTGGGCGCGGCAGCGCTGCTCATTGTTTCGGGCTGCGCCAAAGAGGAACCCGGCGAAGGCCCGCTGGTCGCAGCTATGGAGGAGGGTGCAGACGTCCCTCAGGAATTGTCCCATAGTGAAGAGGCGGTGTTCAGTAAAAAGAGCAAGCTGGACTCAAGACTGTCCCCGGCCATGGAAGAGGAGGTGCGCGTCCACTTCGCCCACTACCTGCACGAGCGCCGCGAGACCATGGAAAAATTTCTGCGCAACAGTATTCCCTACATTAACCATGTGAGGAGTGTGTTCCGTTCGCAGGGGTTGCCGGAGGAGCTGGCCTGTCTCGCCTACCTTGAGAGCGGTTACAACCCCCTTGCCGTGTCGCGCTCCAACGCCGTGGGCATGTGGCAGTTCATCGCCTCCACGGGCCGGAACTACGGACTGCGCCAGGACTGGTGGGAAGATCAGCGCATGGATCCCTACCGCTCCACGGAAGCGGCTGCGGAATACCTGGGCCGCCTTTATGATATTTTCAAGGACTGGCATCTGGCCGTGGCCTCCTATAACGGCGGCGAGGGCAAGATCAGCCGTGCCCGGGCCGCGGCCGGGGCGGACAGTCTGCACGAGATCATCCGCAGAAACGACAGCCTGGATGCCAGCTTGCAGCTCCGGGAAGAAACTGTGCTCTATGTGCCGCGCTTTCTGGCCATCGCCAAAATCATGAGCCAGCCCGAAGCTCTGGGGCTGGAGCCTGCCGCGCCCGAGCCTGGAAAGCCCGTGCTTCTGCCCAGCGTTGCGCTCACAGCGCCGCCCGCCACGGATCTTGTGGAACTGAGCCGCCGTCTCAACATGTCCTGGTCGGAATTTCTGGCCTATAATCCGCATTTTCTGCGCTCCATTTCCCCGGCTGGGCGCCGTTCCACGGTGTACATCCCGCGCACTAAGGAATCTGAGGCCCGCACACTCCTTGCCGGAACGCTCTCCGGCGCGGGCTGGACCTACTACACCGTGAAGAAGAAACAGACGCTGGCCGGCGTGGCCTCCGCCACCGGTGTACCCGCAGCCGTTGTCAAGCAGCTGAACCCGGGCGTTGTGAAAGCGGGGCGGCGTCTGCGCCTGCCCGCCCAGCGAGGCTCCGTGCCGGATCGCCCCCTTATCATCCCGCAGCAGAGTTACGTTGCCGGAGACGATCACGTCACCGCCGCCCTCGCCGAGCTAAGCCTTCCTGTGGCCCGCAGAAACGGAACGGCAGCGAGAACGGCGGGCCGTACGGTCTCTTCGCTGGCCGTGGATGAAAAGGGCCGTTACACGGTCAAGCCCGGAGACACGCTTTCCGGTCTCGCTCAACAGTGCGGCGTGAGCGTGGATGAACTTTATGCCCTCAACGGCGGGGCCGGGGCGTTGAAGGTGCTGAAGGCCGGCCAGCGCATCCGTGTTCCCGTGCCGGAAAAAGCCGTAAGCCACACGGTGCAGAGCGGTGAAACCGGTTACGGCATCGCCGCACACTACGGCGTCAGCTTCAGCGCGCTGGCCGCGGCCAACGGCGGAACGGAAGTCATGGAACATCTGCGCGCCGGTCAGGTGCTTGCCATTCCGGGCAAGGCAGGAACTGCGGCGGCGAGGCCAGCAGCAAGCGCCGGAAGCGCCGCCTCGTCTCCGGCGGCCAGGCCCGCGGCTACCCCAAAGGGCGCAGCGGCTTCCGCTTCCGTTAAACCCGCAGCGGAAAAGGCCGCAAGCCACACGGTGCAGAGCGGTGAAACCGGCTACGGCATCGCCGCACACTACGGCGTCAGCTTCAGCGCGCTGGCCGCGGCCAACGGCGGAACGGAAGTCCTGGAACATCTGCGCGCCGGTCAGGTGCTTGCCATTCCGGGCAAGGCGGGAACTGCGGCGGTGAGGCCAGCAGCAAGCGCCGGAACCGCCGCCCAATCTGCGGCGGCGAGGCCCGCGGCTACCCCAAAGGGCGCGGCGGCTTCCGCTTCCGTTAAACCCGCCGGCAAGACTGAGAGCTACCGCGTCCAGAGCGGTGAAACGCTGTGGAGCATCGCGCGCAAGTTCAACATGAAACCCATGGAACTTCTGAACCTCAACGGCATGGATCAGTCCACCCGTGTCCGGGCGGGCGATACGGTCAAAGTCATCCGCAAGTAACGAGAGGAGCGCGGCATGGGATTCTTTTCCGCAGTCAAGAAACTCTTTGGTCAGAGCGGTGTCAAGGCGTCTTCCAGGGGCGGTGTCGCACCTGCCACCGCAGAGTCCGCGCCTTCCGCTGCGCCTGCCGAAACCGCGTTTTCCGGGGCCGGAGATGAAAAACTGGCCCTTGCCCTGCGTCAGGCCGAACCCAGGCTTTCCGCATGGCTGGCTGTGGTTCTGGACGGCGTGGACGAGGCGGGCGGACTTCTGTGGCAGCGTCTGGCCTTTCTGCTGCGTGCGCTGGAGACACCCGAGTCTGAGGCTCGCGCCTTTGTGGAGGAGTTCCGCGGCTGGCTTGAGCGCATGGAGTACCGCTATGTCGAGGATTTTCGCTCCGAACTTCAGTACCGGCTGGCTCTCGCGCTGGATCTGGAGGACGAGGAGGACGAACGCGACCGGCTGTTCGCACGGCTTCAGGACGGCCTGGCCCGCACCCGCGCCCGCTTCGGGCAGGGGCTGGCCGAGCTGCTCTCCGGCCATTCCGCGCTGGATCAGGGCTTCTGGGATGAAATGGAAGAGCTGTTCATCATGGCCGACATGGGAGCGGAAACCTCGCTCGCCCTGGTGCGCCGCCTGAAGGAGCGCTGCCGTGAACGGGGCGTGACCTCGCCTGAGGATCTCATGCCCGTGCTGGAGGAAGAGGTCGAGGCTGTGTTCCGCACGCCGAAGCGCATCGCCGTCACCTCGCCGCCGGAAGTCATCCTCATGGTGGGCGTGAACGGTGTGGGCAAGACCACTACCATCGCGAAATTGGCCTGCCGCGCCCGGATGCAGGGCAAGAAGGTTCTCATCGCCGCCGCCGACACCTTCCGCGCCGCCGCCGTGGAACAGCTTGAAGTCTGGGCGCAGCGTACCGGTGCGGACTTCCATTCCCGCGGCATGGGAGCCGACCCCGCGGCCGTGGCCTACGAAGCCATGGACATCGCCCTGAAGGGCGGCCACGACGTGGTGTTCATCGACACCGCTGGCCGCCTGCATACCAAGTCCAACCTCATGGACGAACTGCGCAAGATTCGCAGCGTGGTGGCCCGCAAGCTGCCGGGCGCCCCTCATCGCACCATCCTCGTCATCGACGCCACCACGGGGCAGAATGCCCTGCAGCAGACGAAAATATTCAAGGATAACAGCGGGGTAAACGAAATCATCCTGACCAAGCTCGATGGTACGGCCAAGGGCGGCGTGGCCCTTGCTGTGGCCAGTCAGTTTGAGCTGCCCATCACCTTCATCGGCCTGGGCGAAAAGATGGAAGACCTGCGCCCCTTCGATCCCCGAGCCTTTGCCCGCGCTCTGCTGGGCAGGGAGAACTGAGCCAGGGGCCGCTGGTCACAGAAGGGGAGGGGGAACCAGTCTCATCTTTTCACCTTTATGCTTTGTTCTCACGAGTCTTCAGGCCGGCGTCCCTTGCCCTGAGGGGCGGAATATCAGAGAGTGGAAGCTTGTGAGAGGAAACTTCCCAATCCATGTGTGACCCCCCATGTGACCCACTTTGCAAGGGTGCCGGTATTCGAGGTGTCACGAGCCGTTTCCAGGTGTTTCGGACTGGGTAAAAAGATAAGGGATTGCAACTAGTTAGCTGCAATCCCCGATTCTCTCATGGTGCCGAGGGACAGGATTGAACTGCCCACACGGGGATTTTCAGTCCCCTGCTCTACCAACTGAGCTACCTCGGCGCAACAGCACATTCTTTTATCGGAAGAAAGGAGCGTTGGCAAGCGCTAGTTTGAGCTTTTCGGGATTTTTTTCGGAGCGGCTGTCATCTTACTTCCTTTATGGTTTGAGACCTCGGCCTTTAGGCCGATAGAACCCCACCCCGCCCTGAAGGGCTTTGCTACATTATTGCTTCTCTGCAGTGCCGGAAAATTCTTGAACTCCTGACGAAGCGCGCAGCGTTACTTCAGCAGCCTCTTTGAGCCAATGAAGAACCGCCCCGAGGTCGGGGAAGATGCGCAGTGCCAGGGCGCGCATTTCGCGGTTCGGCTCGATGAGGTCGGGCACGAGCAGCGTTTTCATGCCTGCCCGGCTGGCCGAACGCACCCCGTTGAGGGAGTCTTCCACGGCGAAGGTTCGGGCGGGGCTGACCCCCAGCTCGGTGCAGGCACGCAGGTAGATGTCCGGTTCGGGCTTGCTTGCCGTAAGCATGTCCCCGCAGATGAGAGTGTGGAAGAACGGCCTGAGTCCTGTTGAGTTCATGGCGCGGCACACACTGGCTTCCCGAGAGGAGCTGGCCAGACCAATGCGCCAGCCTTCCCCGCGCAGCCAGGTGAGCAGTTCCACGGCCCCGGACTTGATCGGAACACCGTCCTTGATGAAGTCCAGGTAGCGTTCGCGGACGCGGCCGCGGAAGTTCTCATACTCCATGCTTCCGCCGCAGAAGGCGTTGAAGAGTTCCGCCGTTCTCGTATGCGTGACGCCGATGCACTGATAAAAAAGCTCGCGGAGACAGGGAAGGCCGCACTCCCGCGCCACTTCTTCCCAGGCGCGCAGAACCAGCCGCTCAGAATCGATGAGGACACCATCCATGTCGAAGACGATACCCGGCACCATCACGCTCCGTGACCGGTTTCCAGAGGCAGGCGGTAGATGCGTCCCGTGCGCTGGAATACGCCGTTATCGCTGGGGAAGGTGTAGTTGCCGATCACAGCCCCGAAGCGGTCATAGAAGGGGAAGGCCTTGTGGTGGCTGGATTTCAGATAAATTGCCGTGAAGCCCTTGGCCGCGTACATGGGCATGAGCAGCTCCTTCAGCCAGAACGTGCCGTTGCCGCGGCCCTGCGGCGCTATGTGGAAATAGTTGAGCAGAACGACTTCGCCGAGGGGATCGGAAATGCTCAGCCCTGACGAGCGGTAGATATCGGCCGGAATGTCGCCGTGGGACATCATGACCATGCCGAGCTGTTCTCCGGCGCGGCGCAGGAGATGGTAGTCGATGGTCAGTCCCGGTCTCTGGGAGAATTCATGGATGATTCTGCAGCAGTGGTGCACTTCATCATAGTCGTCCCATTCGCCGTGGACGAGCTTTTCCCGCATGTTGTCCAGCAGGGAGGTGAGGTAGATTCCTTCAAAGGTATCGCTGACGCAGAATTCCAGATCGTCTTTGGTATAGAGTACGTTCGTCATGGGGAACCTCGCTCTTTCCTTCATGTAGGCGCAGGCAGGCGGCAATGTCAAGATTTCCGCCGCCGGAAGCCGGACAGGGAGTTCAGAGGCCGAGAAAGGCCGCGGCACGTTCGAACAGCACCGCGTCCGACTTTGGGCGGTGCCAGAGAATGCGCTTGTCCGCCCGGAACCAGGTCCACTGCCTCTTGGCGTAGGCGCGGGTGTTGTGCGCCCAGCGTTCCAGACATTCTTCCCGGGAAAGCCGTCCCAGGAGAAAGGCTGCGATTTCGGCGCAGCCGATGCCCGTCCAGGCCGGGGCGCTTGTATCGGGGCAGATCTTCAGGGCCTGCCGCGCTTCTTCCACGGCTCCCGTTTCCATCATGACGGCGATGCGTTGTTTCAGCGACGGCTCAAGTTCCGGCAGGGGCAGCCCGATGCCCAGGCGCAGGACACGCCAGGGCGCGGGAGAGGGCGTCCGTTCGTGCCAC
This sequence comes from uncultured Mailhella sp., assembly GCF_947631555.1. GTDB lineage: Bacteria > Desulfobacterota > Desulfovibrionia > Desulfovibrionales > Desulfovibrionaceae > Mailhella. The sequence goes on from NZ_CANRLT010000042.1 coordinate 13,142, forward strand.
CAGGTGAAGGTTCGGCCCGTGCTTTCCCAGACTTCAAGGGCGCGCATGTTGCGCTGGCTGTCGCGGGGGTGGATTCTGGCGGCGTATGCGGGGTCGACTTCGAGAAGCCGCCGGTGGAGGGCAGGGGAACCCAGCGCCAGGCATTCTTCCTGGATGCGCTGCCGGATGTCCGGATCGGGAGCGGGGATGTCGGCGATGCCGTCCAGCAGGGCGCGAAGATAAAAGCCCGTGCCCCCGACGAGCATGGGCAGACGGCCCGCCGCAGCGCTTTCTTCAATGGCTTGCCGCGCCTTTTCGGCCCATTCTCCGGCGGAAATCTTCTTCGTTGTTTCCAGCCAGCCGTAGAGCAGGTGCGGACAGACGGAGCGCTCTTCGGGAGCCGGCTGGGCGGTAATGACAGGAAAATCCCTGTATACCTGACGGGAATCTGCATTGATGATCGTGACCGGCCGGCCCCGCTTTTCCAGAGCTGCGGCCAGATGCAGAGCGGCGGCGGTCTTTCCGCAGCCCGTTGGTCCGGCGAGGCAGAGCAGATCAAGACTCATTGCGCACTTGCCGGATGCGGCCAGTCCGCGGGGAGGTGGTAGGCATCGCGCAGACGGCGCAGAACCTGCGGGGGAACCAGGGAGCTGACGTCACCGCCCAGGGAGGCCACGTTGCGCACGTTGGTGGAGCTGATATACATCCAGCGCAGGTCTGACATGAGGAAGATGGTCTGCACGGCAGGGTTGAGCTGGCGGTTCACAAGCGCCATCTGAAATTCGTAGTCGAAGTCGGATACGGCGCGCAGGCCGCGGAGTATGGCTTTGGCGTTATGCCCGGCGGCGAAGTTCACCAGTAATCCGGAGAAGGGGAGGGCGCGCACTTCCGGAATGCCGGTGAAGATTTCGCGCACAATGTCCACGCGTTCTTCCAGAGAGAAGAGCGTCTTTTTGGAGCAGTCTTCCGCCACGGCCACGATGATGCCGTCGAACAGCTCCATCCCGCGCTGAACAATGCACTGATGCCCGTTGGTGAACGGGTCGAACGTTCCGGGGTAGACGGCTATGCGTTTTTCACCCATACCAGAATCCTTGTGTTTCCGTACAGGCGTTCGGCCTCGAGGCGGAGATCGTACTGCGCGTCCGGGTTGATGGTCAGGCCTTTTTCGATTTCCGCAATAAGAAAGCCCTCATCCTCCAGCCAGCCCTGGCGCATGAGATTGCGCAGAACGGGCTTGAAGAGACCGGCGCCGTAGGGCGGGTCCACACAGATGATGTGGTAGGGGGCGGAAGGCCGCCGCGCCGCCACGCGGAGGGCGTCGTCCTCAAGCACGGCGCAGCGTCCGGTCAAGTCCAGAGCTGCCGCATTCTTACGCAGGCACTCCGCGGCTTTGTGATCCATTTCGATGAAATCCGCCCAGACCGCACCCCGGCTCAGCGCTTCAAAGCCGAGGCTGCCGCTTCCGGCGAAGACATCAAGGAAGCGCACCGCGCCCCACACGACGCCCCTTGCTTCCAGCATGGAAAAAAGGGATTCCCGCACCTTCCCCATGGCCGGGCGGTACCCCGGCCCGGAGACGGTATGCAGCACACGGCCGCGGCAGGCTCCGGCAATAATCCTCATCTGACTTCCTTTATGGTTTGAGACCTCGGCCTTCAGGCCGATAGAGCCCCGCCCTGAAGGGCGGGGTATCTTTGGGGCGGCAGCCTGGGAGGGGTTTGCCTCCCCTCCCAGGCGCGGGACGCAAAGCCCTGAAGGGCTTTGCCGCATTATTGCCAGGCTTCTTCCTGACGCCGCAGCCGGCGCTTTGCTGTGATTCATGCGCTTGGTTACGGGCTACATATGCGAGAGGAACACAAAGAGGTCGTGTTCGATCTCGGCCAGACGGTCCCGCAGCTCAAGCTGCTCTTCCCAGGGCAGATCCGAGGCGTGAGCCATGCGGTCGCGAAGCTGCGCCATGCGCTGGTCCATTTCCTGCATGAGGAAATTCCAGTCCACGCGGGGTCTGGAGGCTTCGGGGCGCGGCTGATGCACCGCCGGAAGGGTTCCGGGCTGGATGGAGAGTTCTTCCAGATATTCCGGAATGACGGGGGTGATGCCGAAGCGCTCCTTGATCAGCCCGGCGAGGATCGTTTGCGCCTTGGGTTCGCCGTGGATCAGAGCAACGTTCATGCCGGGGCGTGCCATGGAGCCTATCCAGTCCAGGAGCTGGCTTTGGCCGGCATGGGCAGAGAAGCCGTTGATGGTGAAGATCCTGGCTTCCACATTCAGTTCGTCGCCGAAGAGCCGCAGGGTTTTAGCGCCGTCCACGAGCTTTCTGCCGGGCGTACCCATGGCCTGATAGCCCACGAACACGATGCTGACGCCCGGTTTCCAGATATTGTGCTTGAGGTGGTGGCGGATACGGCCGGCGTTGCACATGCCGCTGGCGGAAAGGATGATGGCCGGGCCTTTGCGGAGGTTAAGCTCCTGAGAATCCTTGACGGTCTGGGTGTACGTCACCGCGTATTCAGGCTTGTTGATATCTTCAAGGGTAAGGTCGGGAGCGCGCAGGTGGCTGGCATACTTCACAAAGATTTTTGTGGCCTTGGCCGCCATGGGGCTGTCCACATAAACGGGCATGTCCGCGGGAATGCGGCCCTGCTTGCGCAGCAGGATGAGGCTGTAGAGTATCTCCTGGGTGCGCTCCACGGCAAAGGCGGGGATGAGTACCTTTTCCTTGTGCTGATAGCTGTAGGCGATGGCTTCGCTCAGCTCTTCGAGAGTGTCGTTTTCTCCCTTGTGGTTGCGGTCGCCGTAGGTGGATTCCACAAAGAGCCAGTCAGGGGTTTCCGGCGTTTCGGCGTCGGGAAGGAGCAGTGCCCCCGGGCGTCCGAGGTCGCCGGAGAAGACGAGACGGGTGCTTTTGCCGTCTTCCGTAACAGTGATGTCCAGGAGTGCCGCGCCAAGGATATGTCCGGCAAAGCGGAAGGTGACGCGGACGCCGGGAGCCGGTTCAAAGGCTTCGCCGAAGGGGACGGCCCGGAGCTGCTTCGCCGTGGCCAGTGCGTCTTCCGTGAGATAGAGGGCCTCGTCCGTGATGTCGGCCTCGCGGCCTTTGCGCTGGTTATGGCTGGACTTCCATTCCTGTTCCGTTTCCTGAATGTGGGCGCTGTCTTCAAGCATGAGCGCCGCAAGGTCGGCCGTGGGAGCGGTGCAGTAAATGTTGCCCGCAAAACCGTGTTTCACCATGCGGGGCAGAAGACCGGAATGGTCGATATGCGCATGGGTGAGAAGGATGAAGTCGAGATGCTCGGGGTCGTAGGTTTCGGTATCGTAGTTGCGCACTTCGATGGCGGAGTTGCCCTGAACCATGCCACAGTCAACGGCGAAGCGCACATCGCCGGTTCTGATCACATAGCACGAACCGGTGACGGTCTGTGCCGCGCCCAGAAAAGTGATATTCATAAGCTCTGGCTCCCTGTAAAAAATAGTGCGGATTTGAGTATAGGATTTTTTATCGGGAGCCGCAAGAAGCCGGACTTCCTGACACCTTCACCCCCTGAGGAGCATGTCTCAACCATAGGAAATAAAACTAATTTTTTAACTCGTTGAAAAGATGCAGGACTCGGCTTTCCGCACCGGACGAACTTTCGGGAAAGGCGTTCTCATCGCGGTGTATGAATGCCGGTCTGCCGCGCTTGCAAGGGCTTTTCAGAGAATGTCATACATCCAGAAGGCTGAGAAGGATGGAGCTTCCGAGGTCAGGCTTCTTATCCCGAGAGGATACGGGAGTGTTTTTTGACGGCTTTCCCGTCAAGTTGACAGACGCCAGGTAAGGAATCTCACCTGCAAGCTGTAACATGCTAGATAGAGTGAACTTTATAATTGAAGGCACTTCGTCAATCAGTTTAGAGCATTGCAGGAGAAAAGCTGTTGATGGGCAGCGGATCCCGATTTCTCCTGATGGAAGAAGTATGATGGCTTTCACCGAACGCCTTCGAGGAAGACGGATTTGCTTCAAACCGGCATCTGCAGCGGCAACCTGCTGAATTAACAAGTCTTATTCTCTCTCTCTCTCTCTCTCTCTCTCTCATGCTTTTCTTTATGGCAAGCGCATATTCGCGCATGAGTTCGCCATCTTCAACATCATTTCTGTCATGCACTTTAAAATATCCATCCGTATGTGCACTTACTTTAAAAAAGGCATCTCCGCGTTGTTTTTTTGCTTCATATTCTTCTGCCGACTTGGTAACATAGTGATTTATCACCACGCGAGGATACGTTTCATCGTTTCTGAAATTGATGGTCTTTCCAAAAATAAGAGAGGAATGAACATGGGGATAAAGTGTGGCACGTGGGTTAATGATAGCCTTGTTTTGTGGCCAAAGTCCTCTTTGATGTTTTGTAAAGCGCTCTATAACAAGACCTTCGGTTTTCTTTTTAAGACCGGAACTCCCATAGATAACCCACGGTATGAGGATCTGATTGGCATACTCAAATGTTTTAAGCACATCAGAAAGTTTCTGCTTGTTCATGGGGACGATAAATTCATCCAAATCAACGATAGCCATCCAGCGCGTTTCATATTTAAATGTGTCTACGGCATTTTCATATATGGGAAGTTGCTGTTGTTTGCCTGGCCATTCTATCCATGTGATAACGCCTGAATCTATATATTTTTTTAAAATTTCTTTGGAATTATCGGTTCCATTATTATTGTAAAGATAAAAATGATCTACCCCCTGCAAACGATAATATTCCACCCATTCTTCTATATATGCGCCTTCATCTTTGCAACATGCAACAATACTCAAATAATATTTACAGTTTTTATTTAAATAATTTGAGTGTGTTGCAGTATAAAAATAATATCTGAATGCACCTTTCATGCAATAGCTGAAAGGAAGATAAAAAAAACCATCCCGTAAATTATGCCGCATCTGGCGAAAGGGAATGAATCCGGAAATAAGCCGGACAAACATTTTTCTTGAAGAGCTTGGCTCATGATAACGCATCGAATCCCCCAGGATGTGGTTTGGCGTCATAAAATTTATATGCAAACAGTTGCCTTGTTGAAGATACCAGACAACGTGCTGGTTTTGAGCGTGCCCGGCAGCACTTGACCTGGCTGCGTGCGGTGTTTTGCCTTCGTGTCCGCGTTTCTCAGAATAGGGATGAGATACATGTACACACAGACAACTATCCCTTTTTAAGGGATTATGCAACTGATGCGGGGCACACCTCGTGCAGCTTCGCTGCCGGCCACCCCGTGAGCTTCCCGCAAGCAATAATTGTAAGCAAAAAAGGCGAATATCATCATTGCCATCTGAATAAGGGCAAACCTCGGTATGTGGCAGTGTGGGAAGTGATAAGCAATACGGTGCGGGTCATTGAAATCCGCTACACCGGGACGCATGAAAATGTGAATTACCGGCAATTCAAATAGGAGAACGGCAATGCAGGCTGAATTAAGATTCCATCCAAGCGAAACCGGACAAGCAGTGCTGGAGATCAAGGAAGGGCAGGAAGTAATTTCGCTGACTGTTCCCACAGGTAAGGCACGGGCGGTGGCTGATGTCATCAGGAGTGTCCTGTCTTTGGCGGGGCACAAGGTACGCCGCGTGAGCGCCAATGGTGAGGAAGCCGTCAGTGCTGATGAGGTTTTTCCTGACGTGAATCCCGCAATGATGTTGCGCGGTCTACGCGGCAAGGAAGACATCACGCAGGCTGAACTGGCGGAAAGATTGGGTATCAGCCAGAACATGGTTTCCGACATGGAAAGCGGAAAGCGCAACAGTTCGGTCAATATGGCCAAGCGTATCAGCGAAGCCTTCCATGTCCCGTACAAGCTGTTTCTGTGAAAAAACATCTGGCAGTGAAAATAGCTCTGTTTCAGGTCAGTTTTTCTATGCGGCATCTTCATGCGTCGCTTCTTGAACCAGTTGCAGCAACTGCGGCACTCTCAGTTGCGCCTTTTTGAGTGAGGGAGTGGCGTAGAACATGTCTCCCCGGACAATCTGGCCGGAAAAGACAAAGTGCGCCTCTCCCCTCTATCTGTTCCTGCAAGTCGCGCAAGACAACACGGTCTTCCTGTTCCGCTGTGGCGGAGTTGGCATCGCGGTAATCGGAACTGATTTCTTCATTGACGTTCAATCCTGTGGTGCGGAGAACCGTGCCCTGTCCTGCCTGTCCGCAGTTATCCGAGGAAATATGCCTTACAACGATGCACGGAGCGGGATTGTCCCGCTGCGCCTGAAACGGTTCCTGAATGCCGCAGTACGGACATTCGAGATTCGACCAGAGTTCCGCAATATCGCCCTGAAAACCGTCCGCCGGACTGCCGTCAAGACAGGTTCTGCCGGAGAGCGTTTCCAGAGGCTCGTCTAGTTGGGACAGATCTTTGGCGATCTCGGTTTTGACGCCGGCTTGCACGGCTATCCGGTCAGACATGGGCGTTTCGGCGTGGGCGAAGTTTGTGTTCAGACAAAAACAAAGCGTCAACTCCATGCCAACGCCATGCCTATGAAGGATTGTACCTCTATCATAGCTGTTCTCCTTGCGAGCGCTGATGCGCTCCGCTTGCTGTTGTGAAGAGTATGTGTTATACAAAAATATAACTTTTGGAGGCGCATCATGTACACGAGCAATTTGAGAAAAGTCGGAGGGTCAGTGATGCTGGCCGTGCCGCCAGCTATTCTGGAACTGCTGCAAATGGAATCAGGGTCAGCGGTAAGCATGGCCGTTGAATCCGGGCGTCTGATCATTGAGCCGGCCGTCAGCAAAAAGTACAGCCTGCAAGAATTGCTGGCCCAATGCGACGCCTCCGCTCCGCTTTCTGGAGAAGACGCCGCATGGACGGCATCACCGGCCAGGGGCGGGGAGTTGATCTGATGCGGCGCGGCGACATTTATCTGGTGAGTCTTGACCCGACAGCAGGACATGAACAGCAGGGGACACGTCCGGTGCTGGTCGTGTCTCCTGATGCGTTTAACAAGGTAACACGGGTGCCTGTGGTCTTGCCCATTACCAGCGGCGGTAACTTTGCACGCACAGCGGGTTTTGCTGTTTCCTTGAGCGGATGCGGCACGCGCACCACCGGGGTGATCCGTTGCGATCAACCCCGCGCTCTGGACTTGCAGGCACGTTCCGGCAGATGTCTTGAGCATGTTCCGGCTACCGTCATGGAGGAAGTTCTCGCCAAGCTGGCGACCATTATCAGCTAGTTTTTTCATTGTTACGCCGCCTGTGCCAGTTGCAGCAGCTGCGGCACACACAGCTGAGCTTTTTTGCGTGAAGGGTTGGCGTAGAACATGTCTCCCCGGACAATCTGGCCGGAAAAGACAAAGTGCGCTTCGCCCTCTATCTGTTCCTGCAAGTCGCGCAAGACAACACGGTCTTCCTGTTCCACTGTGGGTGGAGTTGGCATCGCGGTAATCAGAACTGATTTGTTCATCTTACTTTCTTTATGGTTTGAGACCTCGGCCTTCAGGCCGATAGAGCCCCACCCCGCCCTGAAGGGCTTTGCTACATTATTGCTTGTTAATGATATGACAAGAGAGCAAGTTATGCAAATTCAGAAAAATGGATTCAAACCTGCTATCATATCATGGGCAGAAAAGGAACATGGAGACATTGACCATACACCGTTTTGCATCCATGCTGTTGTAAAAGGCGAAAAGCCGGGTGTGATTTTTGTGCTGAAGAATGTAAATGAACATATAAATATTCAAAATCAGAACAGGATGCATCCGTTTTATATGGTCTATGTCGGAATGAATGGCGAAGTTATCACAAACCATTTGCAGCTGAAGGACACGCTCGATGTAATGAGACATCTGTCTCGTGGAAAGGTCATACCGGATAAAACGCTGTGTGAGCAGTTTAATAAAGCCACGAATAACGGCAAAAACATGAGCAAGGCTTCTCAGTTGTTGGAGGACTCCATCATGTCAATCATTGATGCAAAGGACGAGGGTGATATTGACAGTTTCTTTTGAGGCGGTCAGACTACATTCCTCTCTGGCGGATTGTCGGGACTTGATGATTTTGAATTGATATGCTTTATGGTGGTGATTTGAGATGGTAGACTTTCCGACTGCAACAGCGG
>NZ_CANRLT010000043.1 GCF_947631555.1 uncultured Mailhella sp.
CGCAGACCGAGTACGAAGTTTGTCAGCATCAAAACCGTTGATCAACAACAGCTCATGGCCTTGCATAAAGTCCGTGAACGTCTTGTCGGCAACAGAACCGCACTCGTCAATCAGATTCGGGCTCTTCTTCATGAGATAGGCATCGTCATTCCTCAAGGGATAGCCTGGGTGCGGCGTGAACTGCCATTGCTGATCGCTCCAGACGACATGAGACTTTCCGCAGCCTTCAAACAACTCTTCACGGCAATGCATGAGGAGCTGAGAGAACTGGATACGCGGGTCGGGGAACTGGAAAAGCAGCTTGTCAGCATGGCGAAAGCGGACGAGGACTGCACTCGACTGATGCGGATACCCGGTGTCGGTGTGCTGACGGCTACGGCTGTCACTGCGCACATGGGTAACGCTCGCCACTTCAAGAACGGGCGTCAATTCGCAGCCTGTCTTGGTCTGACTCCAAGAGAATACTCCTCAGGGGGCAAGCAGAAACTGCTCGGCATCAGCAAGCGAGGCAATGCGTACATCCGCAAACTTCTCATTCAGGGGGCGCGATCTCTCTGGCTGTTCTGGCAATACAAACAGCCGCAGGAAGATAGAAGGGCCCAATGGATGCAGGAAGTGGCAATGCGCCGGGGAAAGTTTGTGGCGATAGTTGCACAGGCCAATAAGACAGCAAGAATTCTTTGGAACGTATTGGCTAAGAGTGAGGAGTACCGTCAGGATTACAGCATCGCGTAAGAAAGCTCAGAACTGATGAGCAAACGGCAGAGCCGACGATGGGGAACTCCGGCGTTGTGCAAAGGTAACAACCCTGAAAAAGTGATAAGAGAGCCCATCGTGCGGATTTCATCATGGCTCGCAAAAGAGAGCGAAAGCCGGATACATGCATGCACTCTCCGCAAGTCATCAGAGCCTGAACCTATCAAAAAGATGTCCAGAAAGGAGGAGACTGGCTAAGCGCGAAGTTAATCAAATATCGTGAAAATGATAAGGCCTTCGGATTTCTTCTTGACTTCGGGGCGCGGACCATACAGGCACAACGGGCGAAGCCCGATTGTGCGCGGCCTGCTCGCTATCAGCGGCGTACACGCCGTGCCTCCGGCGGATAAGGAAACGAAAGGCAAAAACTCTCCTCCCTAACCGCCGCACGGCGGCGGCCGGAAGCGTCGGGTTCGCCAAGCTCCATGCGCTGAAGCTCCACTCCCTGCACACGGCTGTCTTCGCCCACGATGAAGCGCACCGGTGCGGAGAGTTCCAGAAGCTGCACACCCTCTTCCAGCGCGTGTTCGATTTCCTCACCACGGGCGGGCATTTCGGCACGGGTACGGCGGTATGTGCGCGATCTTTGCGCCCAGACGCAGGGCGTCCATGTCTACGCTGCCGGCGCCACCCTCTGCACAACAGAAAAGGGGGAGGCGACCTCCCCCTTTCAGTTCTCTAAGCCAGTGAACAGGCTACTGTTCCAGCCCCATCCTGCGGGCGATGGACTGGGCGGCACGGCGTCCGGCGCCCATGGCCAGAATCACGGTTGCCGCGCCGGTAACGATGTCACCGCCGGCGTACACGTTGGGAATGGAAGTCTCGCCGTTCTCGTCCACCTTGATATAACCCTTTTCGTTCAAGGCCAGATCGGGGGTGGAGCTGATGAGCAGCGGGTTGGGACGGGTTCCCAGAGCCACGATGGCCAGATCCGTTTCCAGCGTGAAGTTCTGACCTTCTATGGGACGCGGACGGCGGCGGCCGGAAGCGTCGGGTTCGCCAAGCTCCATGCGCTGAAGCTCCACGCCCTGCACACGGCTGTCTTCGCCCACGATGAAGCGCACCGGTGCGGAGAGTTCCAGAAGCTGCACACCCTCTTCCAGCGCGTGTTCGATTTCCTCACCACGGGCGGGCATTTCGGCACGGGTACGGCGGTACACGATGTGCACGGTCTCCGCGCCCAGACGCAGAGCTGTACGGGCGGCGTCCATGGCCACGTTGCCCGCGCCGAACACGGTCACATGCTTGCCTCTGGCCACGGGAGTGTCGTAATCAGGGAAGGAGTGGGCGCGGCCCAGATTCACACGGGTCAGATATTCGTTGGCGGAAAACACGCCGTTGCAGTTTTCGCCGGGCACGTTGAGGAAGTGGGGAAGCCCCGCGCCCACGCCGATGAACACGGCGTCGTAGCCCTCGGCCAGCAGGCCCTGAGGCGTCACGGTACGGCCGCCCACATAGTTCAGGCGGATGTCCACGTTCATGGCGCGCAGGTTGTCCAGTTCGTGGGCGACCACGTCCTTGGGCAGACGGAAGGCGGGGATGCCGTAAATGAGCACACCACCGGCCTCGTGCAGCCCTTCAAAAACGGTAACATCCACGCCCAGACGGGCCAGATAGCCGGCGCAGGTCACGGAAGAAGGCCCGGAGCCGATGCAGGCCACGCGGTGTCCCGTGCGGGTGATGGCCGGAACTTCTTCATCGGAAGCGTGGTCAGCCACATAGCGTTCCAGGCGGCCGATGGCCACGGGCTGCCCCTTCTTGCCAAGGATGCAGCGGCCTTCGCACTGCTTTTCCTGCGGGCAGACGCGGCCGCACACGGCGGGCAGGCTGCTGGCGGAATGGATGATGCGGCTGGCCTCGTCGATATTGCCCAGCACGACTTCATGGATAAATTCCGGGATGGGAATGTCCACGGGGCAGCCGCCGCGGCACAGGGGCTTCTTGCACTGCAGGCAGCGGGTGGCTTCATCGTGAGCCATCTCGGCGGTATAGCCGAGAGCGACTTCCTTAAAATTCCTGATGCGCTCCTGGGGCTCCTGGCAGGGCATCTCGTGACGGGGGATTTTGGCCCCACGAATGCTTTCCTGGCTCATGATCAGCCCTCCTTCTTTTCAAAGCAATGGCATCTATGGTTCTCGGCCTCGATCTTCTCTTCCGCACGGAAGGAAGCCAGACGGCTGCGCAGCTCCGCAAAGTCCACCAGATGGCCGTCAAATTCAGGGCCGTCCACGCAGGTGAACTTCATTTCGCCGCCCACGGTGACGCGGCAGGCGCCGCACATGCCCAGGCCGTCCACCATGAGCGAGTTCAGGCTCACGGTGGTCTTCACGCCGTAGCCGCGGGTCAGCTCAGCCACGGCCTGCATCATGGGAACAGGCCCCACGCCCACGACTTCGGCAATGTTCTCGCCTTCACTGTCCAGACGGGCGCGAACCAGATCCGTCACGATGCCCTTCTGTCCGAAGGAACCGTCGTCCGTGGAGACCAGCACTTCATCGCAGAACAGGGAAAGTTCCTTGTGGAACAGCAGGAGATCCTTGTTCCGCGCGCCGATGCAGGCGATCACATAGTTGCCTGCGTTGTGGTGGCCCTTGGCAATATGGTGCATGGCCGCAACGCCGGTACCGCCGCCAACGCAGATAACCTTTTTGGGAGCGGGGAATTTCTCAATGACCGTGGCACGGCCGAGAGGCCCGCACACGTCCAGAATTTCCTGGCCTTCTTCCAGTTCTTCGAGAAGCTGAGTGGAGCGGCCAAGTACCAGATACACGATGCTGATGGTGCCGTTGACAGGATCCGTATCGGCGATGGTGAGCGGGAAACGTTCGCCGTGTTCATCCACGCGAAGGATGACGAAATGTCCCGGCTTTGCCGTAGAAGCGATCTGCGGCGCATCCAGAACCAGTTTGCTGGTTCTGCCGGGGATCAGCTTCTCCTTGTGCAAAATCTTTGTGGGCATATGACCTCCATTTGTCCTAGTCCAGATTAAGACCATAACTCAGAATAAATATAAACCTTTTTTCCGTCAATGCCATGTTTTCTGCCGCAACCGACTTTCCCGCTCCGGCGGATAAGGAAGGAAAGGGGCGGTTTGCCACCCGAAGGGAGAAGTTATGGGAAAGGAACGTTTGATGACGGAATGCGCAGGAAACCTGCCGTCAACGTCCCGGGCCATGCCCGCGGGCGGAAGGATGTCCGGGCGCAGGACGTTCGTGACGGGCGGGATGCCCTACCAGAACGGAAAAGCCTTCTTTTTCCTGATCGTACTCCAATAGTTCGCCGCTCTGAAGGTCGAAATACCAGCCATGCAGGGCAAGAAGCCCCGCTTCCGCCCTGCTCTTCACCCACGGAAACGTCATGAGGTTCGTCAGCGAAAGGCGCACACTCCACAGCTCGCAGACCCGTGCGAGCTCCGCCTCGCCGGACTCGGGGCATTCGGCGCGGGCGCGCTCCAGAGCCTTCCCCGCCAGAGCCACCCACTGATCGATAAATTCATCATCGCCGCCGCGGGTCTCTCCGGCGACAAGCGCATGGATACCGCCGCAGCAGGCGTGCCCCAGGACGATGATATCCTTCACCTTGAGATGCTTCACGGCGTATTCAAGCGCCGAACAGACGCCCCGCGGCGTTGTGCCGGAGACATACGGCGGAACAATGTTGGCGACGTTGCGCACAACGAAGAGGTCGCCCGGGGAGCTGTCCGTGAGCAGGACGGGATCCACGCGGGAGTCGCTGCAGGCGATGACGAGCGCATGAGGGTTCTGCCCCAGGCGCAGTCTGTCGAACACAGGCTCATCGTGATACCAGCGCTGCTGAAAGCGGCGAAATCCTGAGGTCAGGCGCACGACAAGCGGGTCGTGGCCGCGGGCAGGGTGATGAGTACGGGACACGCGAAACGGCATGTTACCTCCAGAACGTCAGGCTCCCTGAAGTCTATCCTCATGCCCGCAGCACGGCAAGCGCCGTTTGCGGCTGAACCTTACCGGTTCAGGTTCGATTAAGGCGCGACCTTCTTCGGAATTTTCATACGTTACCCCCACCCCGTCCTTCAGGACAGAGTATGGGAGTGCGGCAGCCCGGGAGGGGTGCCACCGGCGCAGGCGTAAATTTTGAAGGGCCTTGCCGTTTTCTTTGGCTGAAAAATCATTTCAGAACCGAGGCGGTCCTGCCGCTTGACAGCTCCGGGAAAAACGTCTAGAGAAATTTCCACGCAAAGGGGAGTAGCTGGGATCCTGAATCCCGGGTGATATCAACAGCATGGAGCGGAATCGCTCCTGGTATCGCCGTCAGCCCGACTGATAAGTGAGACCTTCGCGGCAATCGTTCGTATTGCCGGGAGGTCTTTTTTTCCTCCCGGAAAACAGGAGGAACCATGTTCGGACATTCTCTCGTCGAAGTCTTCCTTTTCCTGGCCATCATCGTTGTCTGTATGTGGCTTGATCTGCACGCCCACAGCAAGGACAAGCCCGTCTCCGCACGCGACGCCGCCATCTGGAGTGCCATCTGGATCAGCCTCGCCTTTGCCTTTGCGGGCTATATCGGCTGGACGGAAGGCAGCGACAAGGCGCAGCTCTTCATCGCCGGCTATCTGCTGGAAGAATCGCTGTCCGTGGATAATCTCTTCGTCATGATGGCCATCTTCACTTCCTTCGGCATCAGGGACGCCTATCAGCACCGCGTGCTGTTCTACGGCATACTCGGCGCGGTGGTCATGCGCCTCGCCTTTGTGGCCGCGGGCAGTTCCCTGATCAGTCTGTTCGGACCATACGCTCTCGCGGGCTTCGGCGTGTTCGTCCTCTGGACGGCATGGAAAATGTTTCAGTCCATGGGCAAGCACGAAGAAAAGGAAGTGGATTACGCCTCCCACTGGGCTGTACGCTGGACGCGGAAGCTCATCCCCATACACCCCCGCCTGCACGGGCACGACTTCTTCGCCCGCGTTGATGAACTGGGCCACCCCGTGGGAGCACCAAGAAAAAGCGTGGACGCCGTGACGGTGACGGAAACGCCCACGGGCCGGCTGCGCTGGAAAGCCACCCCGCTCTTCCTCTGCCTTGTGGTCATCGAAATCTCGGACATCATGTTCGCCTTCGACTCCGTGCCCGCCGTGCTGGCCATCACGCCCGACCCCTTCCTCGTCTATACGAGCAATATCTTTGCGATACTGGGTCTGCGATCCATGTTCTTCCTGCTGGCAGCCGCCAAGCGCTACCTGCGCCACCTGGAAAAGTCGGTCATCGCCATCCTTGCGTATATCGGCGTCAAGATGCTGCTGGACGTGGCCGGAGTCGTCCATATGCCCGCGCTCATCTCCCTGAGCGTTGTCATCGGTCTTCTGCTCATCGGAATCCTGGCGTCCTTCCTGCCGGAAAAACGATAGCCGCTTCTCCCCCCCCCTCTCTGCCGGGCGCTCCAGCGTCCGGCAGTTTTGTCCTGCCCCCCAGAGACCGCAGAGTTTCCAGCACAAGGACGAAACCGTTTTTGGCGTTATCGGTACAGGGTCAACGCAAAAACACGGAAGAAAACAGAAAGGAAACATCTGCGACGTTTCAAGGTGGGGTTGATCTGACGCGGGAGACAGGCTGAACCGCCCTGCGGGGTGGGATGTTCCCTTCCGGCGCCCTGTCCGCGAGCGGGCCGAAGCAGCGGACGAGGCGCCCCTGCCTCGGCTTACCCGCCTGAGCCGGCGGGGGAAAACGGTGCGACCTTCCGCCATCGCTGAGGCGTGGCCGACAGCCGGCAAGACACATTCTCCCTCACCCCACCCTGCGAAAGGAACAGCACTGCCTTCCCGCCGCCGGCAGGGCTTCCGGCGTTCCGAAGAAAAACTTCCCACGCACGCCAAACATGTCTGCGCACCCTCACCGACGTGAGACAAGGCCCGCACGAAAAACCTGCGAAGCGGTCACAAAAGGTGACGCACCAATCTCAAGCGACAAGCCATGCTCCATTCACGGCAAGGCTGCCGCGGCTTGCCGAACATGTGCTTGACGTGCGCAAACGGCGCTTTCTCTGCAGTCAATCGCCCCTTTTAAACGCCAAAAGGCCCTCTGTTTTTGCAGAGGACCTTTTTCCGATTCTACCTGGGCGTCAATTTTCCCACTTGCCTTTCACATAACGGGGAAGCTCTGTCAGACGCCGGATCTTGACGCACTGGAACTTGCCGCCTCTGGCGGCCTTCTGGGTATTTCCAACACTTTCGTAGGTTCGTTCTTCGTAGCGCAGCGTCGCTATGTAGTCGAAATGCTTGCTGTTGCTTTTCTTCATCTTGGCAGAAGTACTCTGCGGATCGATCTCCGTATAGGTGGCGACATACTTGCCGCCGCGCTTGAACACCTTGGGGCGTGCCTTGCTGCAGGTCATGCTGCGATTGGTCTTGCTCACATATCCATTGACAAAGGACTGGAGCTCGGCCTGAACCTGCGTTTCACTGGCAGCAGCGTCCGCCGCGCAGGGAGCGCCGATGAGCATACACCAGACGGCGGCTCCCATCAGATAATGACGAAACATTAAAACTCTCCGAAAACCATGGAAAAAGGTCCGGCTCGCGCCGGACCTTTTCAATCAATCTCTTACTTGAAGAGGAGTTCCACGCGGCGGTTCAGGTAACGGCCTTCTTCCGTGGCGTTGTCATACTTGAAGGACTTGCCCTGACCGGCAGCGGCAAGGCTGGAAGAGGGCACACCCTGCTTCACGAGGTAATCCTTAACCGCGTTGGCGCGCTTCTGAGACAGAGCGGCGTTGTAGGCGTCGGAACCAATGGAGTCGGTCCAGCCTTCGAGAGTGACCGCGGCATTCTTTTCCTTCAGCACAGCGGCGGCTTCATCGAGGATGCCCTGAGCCTTTTCATCAAGAGCGTAGGAATCGAAAGCGAAGTTCACGCCGTGAAGCACGAGGGCTTCTTCCGTCTCGCCGGTGGTGTAGAACACGTCGGCCACGAACTGATCCACGGCCTTCTGATCGGCGAGCAGGTCGGCGCCGTTCACGGTGACGGAGCAGTGGTTCAAGCCGGCGATCTTGTCGAGGATGGCCTGTCCTTCTTCCGTGTCGGCAAAGGAAACAATGTGGAAGCAGATGCCGGGCTGAGCCTGATAGATGGCGAGAGCTTCGGCCACGGGATCCACGCCGGTGTTGCTGGCGCCGTCAGAGGCGATGATGACGGCGGTAGGACGAGCCATGCCCGCGTAGGCTGCGGAATTGGCGGCCAGACCTTCGCCCATCGGGGTCATGCGGGAGAAGATGGGCTGATCGGTCTTGAGCGAGGCAATGCCGGCCTGCATGGCGGCCTTGTCCCAGTCACCGTAGGAAACAACGCCGGCACCGGGTCCGAAGGTGTGCATGGAAGCCTTGTAGCCCAGATCCGGAATGGTGTTGTTGATGGCGGAGAGAACCTGCTTGGCGGCGGCGACCTTGCTCATGCCAAGGGCGGGATTCTTCATCATCATGGAGCCGGAGTAGTCGGCCAGGAAGTCAAAGCTGTCCACCTTGCGAACCATGTCCGCGGCCTGCGAAGCCGTGGCAAGTCCCAGAACCAAAGCGGCAGCAAGCAGAATGGTACGGAACGTTTTCATGGAATCCTCCATAAAAGTAAAAAAGTTTCGTAGAATCGGATGCCTTTATCACTATCAAAGGCTACGGGGGCGCGCAAGCAGAAAAACGGGGCGGAAAGGAAATATCCCGCACCTTTTGCACGCTGCTGCAGCTTTTCGAAGCGACTGCCTGTGAAAAAACAAAGGCGAAAAAGAAAAGTCTTTCGCCTTTGTACCCATAAAGGGCGGTATCGTGTATAAAGTTTGACGACTTACACGCAGCCGGTGGGCTTGGGCAGGCCGGCCATCTTGCAGGCTCCCTTGCCGGGGCCGGAGGGGAAGAGCTCGTAGATTTCCTTCAGCTTGTAGCCGGTATTCTTGGACATGATGCGGACCATGGGCGCAATACCGTTCTTCTTGTAGTAGTCCTGCAGGAAATCAATGACCTTCTGATGATCGGGAGTGAGTTCGGGAATACCTTCAGACTCCTTCACATATTCGAGCCATTCAGGGCACCAGTCGTCAAAACGCAGCAGGAAACCGTCTTCATCGACTTCAAAGGTCTTTCCCTGGAAAGAAACTTCAGCCATGCGCGTCCTCCTTGGACATGTTGGACTGTTGAGATTCTTCCATGCGGGGGCATGGATAACATACATGCAAGGAAAAAAGATTCCTCTTGTCAGGAGTTAGTCTGACACACTTGCCTGTAAATGGCAAGCCCGGCCATCATTCTTTTCCCGCTCAGATCCCCGATCCGAAAACCGGGGAAGCAGTACATGCTGTACGGAGAAAATTTGTACAGAGTTTTCCCGAACTCTGCAAGCCTCTTTTTCGGGAAAACAGACACCTCTCCACCTTCAGCGCCGGAGATTGGACCAAATTCACGCTCAGCGCGGCATACAGCACTTCTTGTACTTCTTGCCGCTCCCGCAGGGGCAGGGATCGTTACGGCCGATCTTCGGACCGGCGTTCCGCACGGGCTGTCTGGCGTGAACTGTTCCGTCCACATAGAACCATTCTTCTCCTTCCCGGCGAAAAAAGGCGTCCTCGCGCAGCTCCTGGGGAATATTCTTCACGCTGTAATGCGCGCAGAACTTCACTTCTCCCGTACTGTCGTTTTCTCCACCAGCGCTGGTCTCCAGGATGTCGAGGCCCTCCCAGGTCATGAAGGAAGACCATTCCTGAATTTCTTCGGCAGAAGCGCCCTCGCGAAACTCGGGGTGCGTGGTATCCGTGAGAAAGTCGTATTTTTTGAGACAGTGGGCCGTGTAGCGGGCGCGCATAAGGGCTTCGGCCGTCGGGGCCTTGGCCTTTCCGTCGATGTACCGGCCGCAGCAGACATCCAGCTCCAGGCCGGAACCACAGGGACAAAGACTCATAGAACTATCCTCCAACAACGTTGAACGCAGTCTGCCCGTATTCCGTGAGGAACACAAGCCCTTCTTTCTGAAAACACAAAAAGCCCGCCGGAGAGGGAGCCGACGGGCAAAGATGTGTACTGTCAGAGGAATGCTTTCTTTAAAGCAAAAAGTGTGCCAAACCTTGCAAAAAAAATATTTTTCTTTTTATATCAGTATATTATAAAACCACTTTGCGCTTTTTCCGGCTAAAAGAAACCCACTGACGTACTGTTTTTTGAACATTGGCTCCGCGGCCGCAACGTTTTTGGTGCCTGCCTTGAAAAAATTTTGAACATCTGCCGGCGGAGCCGCTTTGCCTGCGGCCCGGGATGTGCTATCAAAAAGCACGCCGCCTCTCTCCGCTGTGGGAACGGCGCACCATGCACAGGGGCTTTCCCCGTAGTTTCAAGGATCGAACATGAACAAGACATGCTGGGGCGTCATCCTTGCCGCCGGTCAGGGGAAACGCTTATCCACCGCCACCGGCGGAAGGGAAAAGCAGTTTCTCCGGTATCAAGGCGCGCCGCTCTGGTGGCGCTCCGTTCTGGCTCTGTCGGCGTCTCCCCGCATCCACGGGCTGGCGCTGGTCTTCCCTCCTGACAAAAAAACGGAAGCGGAAGCGGAAATGCGTTCACTGAAAAAGGCAAATCCTCCTGGTGTGCCGCTCGTTGCCGTGAGCGGAGGCGTCAGGCGTCAGGATTCCGTGCGGCTGGGACTGGCCGCCCTGCCCCGCGACTGCGCTTTCGTCCTCATCCACGACAGCGCCCGCCCCTTCGTTTCCACAGCTCTTGTCTCGCGTCTGGCCCTGGCTTTGGATGATACGGACGGCGGCGTCATCCCCGGCGTGGCCGTGTCCGATACCATCAAGGAAGTGAATGCAAGCGGCGCTGTGGCCCGCACCCCGGAACGCTCCAGTCTGCGGGCCGTGCAGACGCCTCAGGCTTTTCCGCTGGAACTGCTGCGAGCAGCCCACGCCCGCGCCGAAGCCGAGGGCTGGGAGGTCACGGACGACGCCTCGCTCATGGAACGCTGCGGGCACACTGTCCGCGTCATCGAGGGAGACATGGAGAATATCAAGATCACGCACCCTCAGGATCTGGCTCTGCTTTCCGAAGCGAAGCCCGCCCTGCCCTGCTGCGGCTACGGCTACGACGTACACGCCTACGGCGGCGACCGTCCTCTCATACTCGGCGGCGTCACCATCGGCGGCCCTTTCCTCGTCCGCGCCCATTCCGATGGCGACGTGCTGCTGCACGCCCTCATGGATGCGCTGCTCGGCTGCTTCGGCGCCGGAGACATAGGCCGGCTCTTCCCGGACAGCGACGCCCGTTTTGAAGGTATCTCCTCGGTGATTCTGCTGGATCGCGTCCTGAGCCTTGCCGCTGAAGCGGGTGTGCGCCTTGTCCACGCCGACCTCACGGTGATTGCCCAGAAGCCGCGCCTTGCACCTCATGCCGAGACCATTCGGCGCAATGTGGCCCGGCTGCTCGACCTGCCCCTGGATCGGGTGAGCTTCAAGGCCACCACGGAAGAACACCTGGGCTTCACGGGAGAACTGCGCGGACTCAAGGCTGTGACGCTGGTGACGGCCCTGCGCTGATGCGATTTTTGTACGGAGCTTCCATGATCTACGACGCCGCCATCATCGGAGCCGGCCCTGCGGGTCTGCTCTGCGCCCGGCAGTCCGCCCGCCGCGGTCTGCGCACCGCCCTCATTGACAGCCACGCTGAGCCGGGGGCCAAACTTGCCGTCTCCGGCGGGGGCAGAGGCAACGTGACAAACCGCATTCTTGCGCAGAATCGCTATCTGGGCGAAGACACGGCTCTTCTGCGTTCTGTGCTGCGCTCCTTCACCTGCGAGGATGCGCTCGCTCTCATGCGGGAACTGCGCCTTCCGGTGGAAGAGAGGGACTTCGGGCAAATCTTCGGCCTGCGCCCCGCCTCCCTCCTGGCCGAACGGCTGGCCGTCCAGTGCGACGACGCGGGCGTGGATTTCTATCTTGGCGAAACCGTGGGCCGCATACTCCGCCCCGCCGCTTCGGAACACAGCTTCGGTGGAACGGAGGATGAATTTTTTGTTCTCTTCACCAGCCGAGAACGCATCCGCGCCCGTACACTGGTACTGGCCTGCGGTTCTCCCGCCTGCCCGCAGCTCGGGGGCAGCGACCGTCTGGCCCGTCTGGCCGTCTCCTGGGGGCATACGCTTGTCCCCTTCCGCCCCGTTCTCGTGCCGCTGATCATGCCGGACGGCTGGCCACTCGCCGGACTGGAAGGCATAAGCCTGAACGTGCGCCTGGGACTGGAACGCGGCGGCTCCGTGTCCTGGCCGGATCCCGAGGGGATACGCCCCCTGCTCTTCACCCATCGGGGCGTGAGCGGGCCAGCCGTACTCACCGTCTCCTGCTGGTGGCGGCCCGGGGACGGGCTTGTCATCGACTTCCTCCCCGAACTTTCCGTTTCCACGCTCCTCGATGCCAGGGAAAACAGCCGATTGCTGGTAAAGAATCTGCTCTCCCGCCATCTTCCCGCCCGCCTCGCCAAAGCCCTCTGTCCTCCAGAACTTGCTGAGCGCAAAACGGCGGGCCTGAGCAGAAAGGATCGGCAGCGCCTCGCGGATGCCTGTCACCGCTTCCGGGCAGCCCCCACAGGCACGGAAGGCATGAAGCGAGCCGAAGCCGCCGCAGGCGGCATTGCCCTGGCCTCACTCTCGCGCCGTCTGGAAAGTCTGAGCGTACCCGGCCTTTTTTTCTGCGGCGAAATCGTGGACATCACCGGACTGCTGGGCGGCTACAATATCCACTGGGCCTTTGCCAGCGGGCAGCTTGTGGGGAACGCCCTCGCCGAGACTCTGAAAAAGCCACGCCCCCATCACGGACGCCAGGGCTGACCGAACACACCTGCCCATTACAAGCAAGACCCGAAGCGCACGGCTCCCGGCCTTTTCCGGCGTAGGGACGCGCCGAAAAAAGGCGCACGGGAAAAGAAGAGGCGGGAAATATCCCGCCCCTTCGTTTCTGTCTTTTCCGCAGTGCCGCTATTTTTTCTCTGCAGCGTCGGCCAGAGCCGCCACCGCCGGAAGCGTCTTGCCTTCAAGGACTTCAAGGAAGGCGCCGCCGCCCGTGGACAGATAGCCCATGTTGGACGCCAGGCCGAAGGCTTCCACGGCGGCCACGGTATCACCGCCGCAAACCACGGTGTAGGCCTTGCTCTTTGCAAGGATAGCGGCCAGCGCACGGCTGCCGTTGTCAAAAGGCACGGTCTCGAACGCGCCCACAGGCCCGTTCCACACGATAGTGCGCGCCTCGGAAAGAAGTTTGGCGTATTCCGTGGCGGTGGCTTCGCCGATATCGAAGGCGCTGTCCGCGGCGGACAGTGCGGACACGGGCTTGGTCACCGCCTCGGAGGCGTGTTCAAAATCGGGCGCGACCACGACGTCCGTGGGCAGAGGCAGGCGGACGCCGCGTTCCCTGGCCAGTTCGATGAGGCGCCTGGCTTCAGGGATGAGATCCTTTTCCACCAGGGAGGCTCCCATATTGTAACCCGCGGCTTCCAGGAAGGTGTTGGCGATGCCGCCGCCGACAATAAGCCCGTCCACATGCTTGAGGAGGTTCTCAAGCACGGTCAGCTTCGTGGAGACCTTGGAACCGCCGATAATGGCGAAAAGGGGACGCTCCGGCGTCTCAAGCAGCTTGGTGGCCGCTTCCATCTCGGCGAACATGAGCGGCCCGGCCACGGCCACGGGAGCCTTGCGCAATGCGCCTTCCGTGGAAGCCTGGGCACGGTGCGCGGCGCCGAAGGCGTCCATGACGTAGATGTCGCCCATGGCGGCATAACTTGCCGCAAGAGCTTCATCGTTCTTCTTTTCGCCTTTGAAGAAGCGCACGTTTTCACAGAGCACGACCTGACCCGGAGCGCATTCCACGCCCTTCAGAGGTTCGGCGCAGAAGTCCACGGGCGTTCCCAGCAGCTTGCCCATGTGGGCGGCCACAGGGCGCAGGGAAAACTTTTCGTCGAATTCCCCTTCCACAGGACGCCCCAGGTGCGCCAGCAGGACAACGCCCGCTCCGGCGTCCAGGGCCTTGCGCACCGTGGGAAGGATGGCGCGGATACGCTTGTCGCTGGTGATGACGCCGTCATGGATCGGCACATTGACATCCACGCGCATCACCACGCGTTTGCCCTTCATATCCACATCATTCATAGTCAGTGCTTTCATCATTCTCTCCTTCATTAAAGGATTTCCAGTCCCTGCTTCACGAGATTCTCCACCGTGAAGCCAAAATACGGGAAGAGTTTGCCCGCGGGCGCGGAAGCTCCGAACGTGGTCATGCCAATGCTGCGGCCGTCAAGCCCGACGTACTTCCACCAGTAGTCCGCCGCCAGCGCTTCCACAGCGATACGGGCGCGCACGGAAGCAGGCAGGACGGCTTCCCGGTATCCCGCGTCCTGGCGGTCGAAAACCTCGGTGCAGGGCATGGACACCACGCGCACCCGCCGCCCCTGGCCCGCAATTTTTTCCGCGGCTTCCACGGCAAGCTGCACCTCCGAGCCGGTGGCGATATAGATGAGTTCCGGGACGCCTTCGCAGTCCTTGAGAATATAGCCGCCGCGCCGGATGTTCCGGGCGGCCTCAGCAGCACGGGTCTGCTGCGGCAGGTTCTGACGGCTCATGACCAGGCAGACCGGCCCGTCTTCGTGTTCTATGGCCGAAGTCCAGGCCGCCGCAGCCTCAAGAGAGTCGCAGGGCCGCCACACGTCCACATCGGGCGTCAGACGCAGGGCCGCCATCTGTTCCACGGGCTGATGCGTGGGGCCGTCTTCGCCCACGCCGATGGAGTCATGTGTGAGTACCCAGATCACGCGCTTCTTCATGATGGCCGCGGAGCGTATGGCGCTCTTCGCGTAGTCGGAAAACACGAAGAACGTCCCGCCGTAGGGCAGAAAGCCGCCGTGCAGCAAAAGCCCGTTCATGACGGCGCCCATGCCGAATTCACGCACGCCGTAGCGGATATAATTGCCGGTATAGGTATCGGGGTTCAAAGCTGCCGCGGCACTGTGTTCGGTGCCCACGGAGCCGCTGAGGTCGGCGGAGCCGCCCACAAGCTCGGGCAATGCCGGAGCCAGGATGTTGAGTACGGCCTTGCCCGCCGCACGGGTGGCCACGGGCTTGACTTCGGCAGCGGCTGCAGCAAGTGCCTGGTCACGAACCTCAGCCCAGTTTTCAGGGAGCTTCCCCGACATACGGCGGTTGAATTCTTCAGCCAGCTCGGGATAGGCCGCGGCGTAGGCGGCCATCATGTCCTTCCACGCCTTTTCCGCGCTGGCTCCGGCTGCGCGGGCGTCCCATGCGGCCCGAATCTCTTCGGGCACAGTGAAGGGTTCGGCACTCCAGCCCAGGGCGGCTTTTGCCGCAGCGGCCTCTTCCGCTCCCAGGGGCGAACCGTGGCATGAAGCGCTTCCCGCCTTGGTGGGCGCCCCCTTGCCGATAATGGTCCTGCAGCAGATGAGCGAGGGTCTGTCGGTTACGGCTGCGGCCGTGCGTATGGCCATATCAAGCTGATCGGGGTCGTGTCCGTCTATGCCGCGCACAACATGCCAGCCCAGAGCCTCAAAGCGGCCGGGCACGTCCTCGGTAAACCAGCCGTCCACCTTGCCGTCGATGGAGATCCCGTTGTCATCGTAAAGCGCGATAAGCCGCCCCAGTTTCCATGTCCCCGCCAGAGAGCAGGCTTCCTCGGCCACGCCTTCCATGAGGCAGCCGTCACCGAGAAAGACCCAGGTGTAGTGATCCACCACAGGAAAGCCCTCGCGGTTGAACTCTGCGGCCAGCATCCGTTCCGCCAGAGCCATGCCCACAGCCGTGGCAATGCCCTGCCCCAGCGGGCCGGTAGTCATTTCCACTCCGGGCGTGACGCCGGCTTCGGGATGACCCGGCGTTCTGGCTCCCAGCTGGCGAAAGTCCCTGATGTCCTCCATGCTGACCTCATAGCCCGTGAGGTGCAGCAGCGCGTAAAGCAGCATGGACGCATGGCCGTTGGACAGCACGAAGCGGTCGCGGTTCGGCCAGCCCGGGTCGGCAGGATTATGCTTCAGAAAGCCGCGCCACAGCGCTTCGGCCATGTCCGCCATGCCCATGGGAGCGCCGGGGTGCCCGGATTTGGCCTTTTCAATGGCGTCAATGGCGAGCGCACGGACAGCGTTGGCAAGTTCTGAACGAGCAGGCATGAAACACTCCTTTTCAACAAAAGACCAAAAAAATTATTGTACCGCCGCGATGTTTCAATCCACAGCCGCCCCATCCGCCGACTGACTCCGCAACCGACGGATAGGGATCGTGCGGATTGCCTCCTGAAGGGAGAGATTACGGAAAAGGCCTTCATCGGCTTCGCCGTCTTGTCAACTACTCTTTTCCCATGAAAGGAAGAGGTCTCAAACCACAAAGGAATTTTTGATGAAGCTTTCAAGCCGCTCTCTGTAAGGAGGATGGCCAAAGAACGCAGACCCGGACACCAGAACGCCGGCCCCGGCCCGCACAAGAGGCCCGGCGTTTTCGAGGTTTACGCCGCCGTCTACCTGAATGAGGCAGTCCTGCCGGCCCGCCGCATCAAGTTTCCGGCGCAGTGCCGACACCTTGGCGAAGGTGGACGGCAGAAATGTCTGTCCGCCAAACCCAGGGTTCACGCTCATGATGAGGACCATGTCCGCATCATCCATAACATAGTCCAGCGCGGTCAGCGGCGTGGCGGGGTTGAGGGCGACGCCCGCCCGCATCCCCAGACGGCGGATCTCGGCAAGCGTGCGCTGAAGATGGCGGGTGGCTTCGGCGTGGACAACGAGCATCTGCGCCCCGGCGTCCCTGAAGTCCGCCAGATAGCGCTCGGGCTCTTCGATCATGAGGTGTACGTCGAAAAACAGCTTTGAGACGGGGCGCAGTCCCCGGACAACGTGCTGGCCGAAGGTCATGTTGGGAACAAAACGCCCGTCCATGATATCCCAGTGTACCCACTTGACACCGGCGGACTCAAGTTCGGCGAGTGTCCAGGCAAGGCGGCCGCAGTCAGCGGAAAGAAGCGAAGGCGAAAGAATCATATGCGCTCCTCCCCGGCGCTTTGGGCGGCGAGCATGGCGCGCAGCTCCCGCAGTTCCTGAACGATGTCCATGAGCAGACCGTTCGCCGCGGCTGCAGGAGAAGGCGCAGAATCCTCCCCGGATGAGGCGGCAGGAAGCGCAGCGCCACCGTGGGAAAGTACACGGCGGGCGCCCTCGATGGTCATGCCTTGCTCATGGAGCAGAGAGCGGATAGTCCGTAGCGTCTCCATGTCCTTTTCGGAATACAGCCGCTGCCCCTTGGGAGTACGCACGGGCTGAAGCATGGGGAACTCGCCCTCCCAGAAGCGGAGGACGCTCGTCTGAAGATTCAGCGCCCGCGCCGCTTCGCCGATGCGATAGACGCGGCCGGACTGGGGCTTTTTCCCGTGCATATCCTTATCCTTGCCCTGGGGACTGAAAAAATGACACTGCCAGTAACTCTGATCGATCACGGTGAGGCTCCCCGCATGAAGACGGAAACAGGAACGAAGCCAGGGCCATGCCCATCCAGATATTCATCCTTTTTCAGAAAAAGTACCAGCAAACTTTGAAAAGGAGCATTGGCAAAGGTTACGGGCGCACGGCGTTTTCGTCAAGGGAGAAACGAGGCTGGGACATGACGGCCCCACAGCGTCAGACACGCAGACGCTGTGGATTTCAATATACCAGATACATTTATCACGACAGCCCACCAAGAGATAACGAGCCAGTTTACCTCACCTTTTCAGAAAACATAGGGTTAGCACAGGAAATTGCCAGTCTTCATCTTCAAACCATACTATAACGACAACTATGGCAGGATACGTTTTCAACGGCCAAACAAGACAGCAAGGCGTTTCAGGGCGTTGCGCCTACGCTCCTGATACCTTGTCATGAAGTACGGTGTGGGGCCTTGGAACTCAAAACGTAAGGGAGGAAAGATGAGCCTTCAGAAGGTGAAAAAGATTTATCATCTTACTTCCTTTATGGTTTGAGACCTCGGCCTTTAGGCCGATAGAGCCCCACCCCGCCCTGAAGGGCGGGGTATCTTCGGGGCGGTAGCTTGGGAGGGGATGCAAACCCCTCCCAAGCGCAGGACACAAAGCCCTGAAGGGCTTTGCTACATTATTGCTCGCCGCAATAGCACTTTTTGATATTTTTATGCGTGATACATTAAATAATCATTCTTATCCAAAGAAGCTGCCCTTGCATTCAACATCCGTATATCTTCTCAGGCAGGATTGGTCAGTCATTGAAGGAGAATTCCGCAGCCTGGCGGATCACCGCGGAACTCCCCGTGTACCGTCCTTCTTCCCCCCGGGTCACTCCCCGGCACGACGGCCATACAATATGCCCAGCTTATCCAGTTTTGCTCGCAATGTGTTAGGCTTGAGTCCGGCAAGTTCCGCCGCCCCCCGTGGGCCGGAGATCCGTCCGTCACACAGCCGCAACACCTGTTCGAAATATTCCCGTTGCATGTCGGCAAAAGACTGTACGTTTTGCCTCACCTGCCTGGATACAGCGCCAAGGGAGCGGCCCACCCGAAACACGATCATCCCGGACTCAAAGCTTCTCACAAAGCCTTCCGTCACCACATGAATAAGCTCGCGCACATTGCCCGGCCAGTCATAGTCCAGCATTTTCTGCATCTCGCCTTCGGCTATCGCAGGGACGGGTACGCCATAGTGTACCGCCTCTTTCTGAAGCACGTCCTGGATAAGTAGCGGAATATCTCCGAGACGTTCGCGCAAAGACGGGATGCGGACGGTTACGCCGGCCAGCCGGAAAAACAGGTCTTCACGAAATTTCCCCTCCCTGACCAGAGCCGGAAGATCTCGATTTGTTGCGCAGACAAGACGGAAGTCCACGGAAACCACACTCCCGCCAAGCACCTCCACCGTATGGTTCTGAATGACGCGCAGAAGCCGTGTCTGCGCGTCTATGGAAAGTTCGCCTACCTCATCCAGAAAAATGGTCCCTCCTTGAGCTCTTTCAAAACGGCCCTTGTAATCCTTCAGCGCACCCGTAAACGCCCCACGCGCATATCCGAAGAGTTCACTGTCGATGAGCGTGGGCGCGATGCCGCCGCAGTTTACCGGCACAAACGGCTTTTCATGGCGCGGCGAGAGCCGGTGCAGCTCGGAGGCAAACAGGTCTTTACCTGTGCCCGTCTCCCCGGTAATAAGCACAGGAATATCGAAAGGTGCGAGCATACGTATTTCTCTGGCCACATCCTTGAGTCCCGAATTGACGCCTACAATATCGGAAAAACCGCTGACCTGTTTGCGCAGAGAACGGTTGTTCTCCTGCGTTATCTTAAGAATTTCTTCCAGACGGCTCTGCTGACGTGTAAACCTGATGATGAAATAGAGAGGCTTCCACAGGCGTTCAAGAAAAACACGTTCCTCCGGGGTGAACTCCTTCTCCTGAGAGCAGCCGAAATAAATACTTCCCTGCACTTGTCCCTCAAACAAAAAATAAAAGTATAAACATGGAGAGCAGATTTTCACTTTATCCATTGTGAGGATATTAAAGAAGTCATCCATTTTTTTATTCTGGTGTATATAAAACGTTTTTTGCGTACTGAACTGCTCTCTGTGTTCAAAAATACGTTTAATCTCTCCGTGTGTTGGCGACTTCATGTTATCAATGAAACGCACACCATCCTTTGATATATAGATATGGTTTGAGGTCTGACTTTCATAGGGCGGGGTATAAAACAGGTAGGTGATTGGGACAAAGTCCTGCAAAAACGAAAAAAGATGCTGAAGCGCTCCGACCAGACTGTCAGCATAGGTCAGACTTTCGAGAGCGCCAAGAAACGCTCCCCGCTCCTCCGTTATTTCGTAATTTTTCTCAAGCGCTTTCGACATATGGCAATTTTTCTCCGAAATATGGGAAAAGTTCTCCATCCCCATTTTCTAACCTCCTGATATCAAAGTATAATAATCTTGGCACAAAAATAGCATAGAAAGAAGAGGAAGGAAAGCGTTTTTCCCTCTTTTCTCCGTATTCTCAAGCTAGCGGCGCAGAAAACACCGCATCCAAATCCATCGTCGGGAGGAATCCATGAAGCCTCTGTACAAGGAAAAATATCCACACGTCTTCACTCCGCTCACTGTAGGCAAAAAAAAGCAGGTCACGTTCAAACACCGCATCATGGTGCCGCCTCTTGGTTCTCAAGGTGATATCGTGGACTCCCATCACCGACTGAACCGAGATGGCGTGGAGTTTTATACGCACTATGCGCGCGGCGGCGCGGCCTGCATTACTGTCCCCATGGAAATTCCGCCGAACGGAGGACATCGCGGCGATCTCGTGCTGGACGACAAGGTTGACGGTTTCATCTACATGCATAACCTTCAGCGTCCCGTTCACATGTACGGTGCGAAGACACTGTGCGAGATCTATCACGCCGGCTGCTGCATGCTGCCGTGGCCTGGCTACGAACTCATCAGTTCGAGCGCGTTCATGTACAACGGACGCATGACCAAAGCCATGAATGAAAAAGACATGGAAGACGTCAAAAAGATGTATGTGGACGCCGCAGTGCTGGCCATGCGTTCCGGATTCGATGGCATACTCCTGCACTACGGACACGGCTGGCTGATGAACAACTTCCTTTCTCCCCTCTGCAACAAGCGCACTGACGCCTATGGCGGTTCTGTAGAAAACCGCTGCCGCTATCCTCTGGAAATCATCCAAGCCATTCGCAATGTCATTGGCTATGACATGATCATAGAAGTGCGGCTCAACGGCGACGACAAAAAGGAAGGCGGCATTACGCCTGACGACTGCGCACAGCAGGCCCTCATCTTCCAGGATTATGTGGACATGATCCACGTCTCCTGCGGCACTCGCCTCGATGCCCACGCCCGCCCAAAGATGCACCCCACCTGCTTCGTTCCCGAAGCTCATAATGCCGAAGCAGCCTATACGCTCAAGAAGGCCGGCGTCAAGATTCCCGTGGGCGTTGTCGGGGCCATCGGCAGTGCTGCGACGGCCGAGAAACTTATCTCCGAAGGCAAGTGTGACTACGTGCTGGTGGGACGGCAGTCCGTCGCCGACCCCTACTGGTTCAACAAGGTTCGCGAAGGCCGCGAAGAAGATATCCGGCCCTGTATCCGTTGCGATTACTGTCTGGACGGCGGCCGCCGCGGCTCCCTGACCACGGAAGTCAATATCTCTGACACTGCCAGCTTTGACGGTCACTGCTCGGTTAATCCGCTCTACCGTCAGGGTCAGTACAAGGAATACATGCTGCGTCCCACCACCCCAAAAAAGGTGGCCGTCGTGGGCGGCGGCGTGGCCGGTATGCAGGCTGCGCTCAAAGCTGTGGAACGCGGCCATACCGTGACGCTTTTTGAAAAAAGCGGGCAGCTCGGCGGGCAGCTTGCCATGTATCCCGACCACCTC
>NZ_CANRLT010000044.1 GCF_947631555.1 uncultured Mailhella sp.
GCACGTTGTCTACGGCACGGCACAGGCCATACTCGCGGGCGACGCGCTTCTGGCCGCCGCTAGTCACCGCACGGCGGCATTCGGCGTCCCGGCACTGCTTTCCTGCGTGTCCGAGGCGGTGCTCATGACCGCGGAGGGCGAGGCGCGGGAAATGGCCCTTCAGCATTCCCTGACCCACGGCATGGACGAATACGAGCGCATCGCCGCGGGCAAGACGGGGTGGCTCATCAAGAGTTCCTGCCGCCTGGGAGCGCTCTTTGCCGGCGCGCCGGAAGCGCAGACGGAGGCGCTTTCCGAGTACGGACTGAACCTCGGCATCGCCTTCCAGATCGTGGATGACGCGCTGGACTTCGCCGACCCCGCGGTCACGGGCAAGCCAGCGGCGGGCGACCTCACCGAAGGCAAGCTCACGCCGCCCGTCATGAAGTACCTGGACTTTCTGCCGCATGTGGAACGGGACGCCTTTCGCGGGAAGTTCGAGAAGGGCACGTTCACGCCTGAAGACCGGGAACGCATTGCCGCGGACATACGCCGCCTTGGTTTCGATGCCGAGGCCCGCGCCCTTGCCGGCGTCTACCTGGACAGGGCGGAAGCCAGCCTCGAGAGCGTTCCGGAGAGCGGCCAGCCGCACAAGGTTTTCAGGGAGGCGCTGGAGTTCGTCCGCAAACGCGCTTCCTGAACCGCCGTTCCCGGACCTTACGGGAGGCCTTCAGCAAAAGTTTCCTTGGGGATCAAGCTCCCCGCCTCAGGAGGAAAGGAGTGATGGACAACCTGGCAAAGCCGGTGGAATTCTTTTCCCTGTACGCTCTCTACCCTCTCTTATAAGGAGAGGCCATCCGCGCGCCCTCTGTCCGGCGGCTGCGGAGCCAGCCGGAAGAACAGGCTGGCCGGAGATGGAAACATGGCGTATTTTCGTGTGGTTTCGCAGCAGCTTGCAGAAATGCAGAAGCTGTTTTGCCGTGACGATGACTGGTGCATACTCATCATGGCGGATCCCGACGCCCTCGCCAGTGCGCTGGCTTTGAAACGCCTCATGCGCACCCGTGTGCGCAGCGTGACCATCGCCCATGTGAACAAGATTTCGCGGCCGGACAATCTGGCCATGATCCGCCACCTGCACCTTCCTGTCCTGCGCTGGCGCGAGGCGCTCCGGGGACAGGCGCAGCGCTTTGCCATGGTGGATTCCCAGCCGTCGCACAGCCCCTTCTTCCCGGACGTGGACTATGCCATCCTCATCGATCACCATCCCGCGCCGCCGGAGGAAGACGGCCCGCAGGCGGTCTTTCAGGACATACGCCCGTCCTACGGCTCCGTGAGCACCATGATGACGGAATATCTGTACGGAGCGGGGCTGCGCCCCGGGCGGCTCCTCGCCACAGCGCTTCAGTACGGCATCCGCACGGACACGGGAACCTTCAGCCGTCACTGCACGGACACCGACCTGCGCGCCTATCAGTACCTCGCCCGTTTTGCGGACACGGCGCTTCTGGAACGCATCCTGCGCAGTGAATACCTGCCCCAGTGGCTGCCGTATTTTTCCCGGGCCATCGAGAGTATGCGCCCCTGCGGCCGCGGCCGCTACACCTGGCTTGGGCGGGTGGGCAGCGCCGACCTTCTGGTGGTGGTGGCGGATTTCTTCCTCAGAGTGCTCGGTTTGCGCTGGGTGGCGGTGTGCGGCGAGAGCGGCGGACGCCTTGTCGCCATCTTCCGCGGCGGCGGGGAGCGCCTGAACCTCGGAGCAGTGGCGGCGCTGACCTTCGAGGGGCTTGGGACGGGCGGCGGTCACGCGGCCATGGCGCGCGCGGAAATGGCTCTGAAGAACCTGCCGAAGAAGGAAGAGGGCGGAAGGGAAGACGCAGAGGCCTTCACGTTTCGCTGCGTCCACGAAGCCGCCGAACGCTGCCAAAGTGCCAGCCGCGCCCGGAGCGGGGACGTGCTTTGACCGCCAGGCGTTTGCTTCCTTGCCGTTCTCTTCCTTTAACCGCCGCTGCCGCTCTCTGTTCCGCAGGTTGAGGAAGGGGAGCGCCTCCGGCGCTTAGGGAGGTGGCCGGCAGGTGTCTTTCGCCGAACTGGAAGTTCGGCACTCTTTACGTTTTTCCGGCAGGAAGAACAAGATGCCTTTCCCTGCCTTTCAAAAGTTCCCGCAGAGGGAGAAAGGGCGGCCTACCAGCCCACGCGGGTGCAGGAAAAGATCATCTGCCAGATATTGCCGATGTGAGCACTGCGCATGGGGCAGTCCGAGTCCTCGTTGAGCTTTTTCAGGCGGTCGAGAGTCTGCTGTTCCCGCGCATGGCTGAAGACTTCCACAGGCATACCGAAGCGGTGCTCATCGGTCATGATGCGGCGGCTCAGGTTGAAACGCCGGCGCACAAGTTCGAGCATTTCGTCATCCAGGGCGTCAATCTCCGCCCGCAGTTTTTCTATTTCCTGTTCCTTTGCGTCCATCGGTGACACGTCCTTGCAAGAGTGTGCGGCGCCTCGCGCCTTGCGTCATGTTCGGCCAAGGCCGCAGTGCTGTCAAGGGCGGGGAAAGACAACGTGCTTTTTCCTTCCCCGCTCCGGCGGCGTGACTATGTTTGCAGGCTATGTCCGGACAAACACGTGCGCTATCTGCTCGCTTCCGCTCGTGCCGTTCGGCAGTTGGGGGAAACACACGATGCCATAGACCTCTCCTGCCTTATGACTGGGTACGTCTTGACACGGACAGAGGGTATTGTCTATTTTTCTGTAAAAAATAGTGGAGGTGTTATAGTGAATAAAATTATGGTAAACCTGC
The DNA here is from genome assembly GCF_947631555.1 of uncultured Mailhella sp. Taxonomy (GTDB): domain Bacteria; phylum Desulfobacterota; class Desulfovibrionia; order Desulfovibrionales; family Desulfovibrionaceae; genus Mailhella. The sequence continues at coordinate 2,777 of NZ_CANRLT010000044.1, forward strand.
TTGCCAGCTTTATTCCTTCAAGAAAAAGACGGCAGGAATTCCGCTGTCTTGCGCGTCTGGAGCATTGCGCTCAAGAGAATGATATACAGATAGCTGAAGAAAATAAGAAATATGTCGATCTTCATATAGAAGGTAAGAATAATAAGATTGTTATCAAAAAAGGATTTACTGGAAAAGTTCATATGCATATAGAAGGTGATAATTGCACTGTTATTTTTGAAGAAAATGTCAAAGTTAACGATTTGCTTGAAATTTTTCTGGCTGGTGGAATTCATAAAAAGATAAAAAATGCAGTATTGTACATAGGAAAAAATACAAGTTTTGAAAGTTGTAGAATTTTTACCTGCCAGTCAAATACTTCTATCGAGATAGGCGAAGAATGTATATTTTCCAGTGAAACAAATCTTTTTCATACGGACGGTCATCCCATATATGATCTCCAGAGCGGCAAAATCATCAACAAGGTTAAGGGATTGAAAATAGGCGATCACTGCTGGATAGGAAAACGGGCAACACTGCTGAAAGACGTTGAACTTGGACGGGACAGCATCGTTGGCTGGGGCAGCGTTGTCAGCCGGAAGTTTTATGCCGCGGCAGGGCTGAGCTGCCCGCCGGAGCATTGCGTCATTGCCGGAAATCCGGCGAAGGTGGTGAAGACCGGCGTTACCTGGAGAAGTGTTGACGAAAGCGGAGCCTATGCCCGGAATGAATGGGATGGTGAAAGCGCTTGAGCGCAAGGCACTGGGAAAATTTTTTGCCCCGGCGCTTTTCCCATTGCCCCCGGCAGGAAAAAAGGGTACCCAAAGAAAAGGCCCGTCCGTTTCCTGCGCATTCAGGCGAAGGCTGGGCACTGTTTACCTTACGGAGATTCCGACATGAACAAACACCTGGCTTCTGCCGCGGTTATTGTTTCTCTTCTCGCTCTGCTGGGCGGCTGCAACGAAGAACAGCCCCAGAAACCCGCTCCGCAGTTCGGCGTGGTTCAGCTTTCCAAGCTCTATCAGGACAGCAATCTTGGCAAGGCGGGCATGGAACGGCTGAATGACCTTCAAAATAAGGCCATGGGTACGCTCAAGGGCCTTCAGGACGAACTGGAAAAGGCCCGCGCCGCCAAGGACGAAGCCGCGGCCGGAAAGCTCGAGAAGGATCTTCAGGCCCACGTTTACTTCCTCCAGAATGTCGTCAAGCAGGATCAGGAACACGTCTCCAACGTGGTTCAGACCGAACTGACCAAGGCTTTTGACAAATACCGTGAAGAACACGGACTGCTCGGCGTGTTCCCTTCCGAGGCACTGGTTTCCGTCAGCCCGGCGGCAGACATTACCGCCGCGATTCAGACCCTGGTGGATCAGGCAAAGCCCGACTTCGGACCCCTGCCTTCCCTGGAAATGCCGCCTCTGCCGGAACCGGCCAACGCCGAACCCGCAGAAACGCCCCAGGAAACTCCCCTGAAGGAAGAGCCTGCCCCCGCCGCGCCTGAGACCAGCGCGCCCGCGAAGTAGGGATTCTCCCCCTTTTTGCATAACGACCCGCCGTACTTCGTGACGGCGGGTTCTTGTGGCTTTTTCCTTCCTCAGACCGCCGGAGCGGGGAAGGGCAACGCCTTTCCGGCAGGAAATGCGAAAGGCAGCCGAACTTCCAGTTCGGCGAAAGGTTCCCTTCGGCCACATCCCTAACCGCCGGAACGGGGCAGCCGCGCGAGCGTCAGCGAGCTGATAGCGCAGCGGCGTGTTTGTCCGGACATAGCCTGCAAACATGGTTACGCCGCCGGAGCGGGGCAGCCGGGATCGCGCCTCGTGCAGCTTCGCCGCGCGGCCTTCCCCGTTCGCTTACCGCAACCATGCGCACCGGGCGAAGCCCGATTGTGCGCGGCAAGCTCACTATCAGCGGCGCACGCGCCGCGCGGCCGGCGGTTAAGGAGGCGCTCCGCGTGACCTTACTTCCGCTCCTCGCCCGCCTCTTCTATGATGGGGAGGGTTTCGTCGCTCCAAGCGCGCTAACGCTCGCGCCTCCGGCGGATAAGGAAGGGAAAGGCAAGTAAGCAAACGTCTTGCTGCTGGACGGCGCGAGCAGATAGCGAACGTGTTTGTCCGGCTCTGCCTGCGAACATGGTTACGCCGCCGGCAAAACGTGAAAAGGCAGAAAGGCATCTTGTCTTTCCTGCAGGGTAAACATACCTCTCCCCATCAGCACGTTGCTGCCTTACACAATCCCATCGCTGGAGCTGCCATGACCTTTTCCGAGCGCTTTCTGGAAGCCCTGCACTATGAGCAGTGGCTGAGGTTTTACTTTCTGGAGGACGCCCCTGCTTCCGAAGCCGGGGAGACTGCCGCGGCCATCACCGTACCGGAAGCCGCAGCCGCCCGTTCCCGCCGCGAGGAGCCGCAGCTTTCGGGGATTCTGGAAGGACTGCGGGGGCGGGAGGTCTCCATGGAGCGTTCCCGCAGCGTGATTTTTCACTACCTCGCCGCGGCTGCGGACATGGCGCATGACGGCACGGAACTCACGCAGGCTGTGGCAAAGCTCGCGGAAGACGCCGCCTTCCGCCGCAGCATCGACCTCTTCCAGAGCTGGGTGCAGGAACTCGCCGACGGGGAGACAAGCGTCAACGTCCCTCCCGCGGAAACGGGAGACACGCTGGAACGCGCCCCTGCCGGAGACCTTGAGACTGTGAGAGCTGTGAGAGGAACGGAAGCCGCGGAACATGCGCCCGGCACCGAACCCGCAGGAGGTGCTGAAACCGCCCTCTTGGGCACAAAGGCCGCGCAGGGAGCTGGAGCTGAGAGGCAGCCTGTGGAAGAAAATGCAGATATTCCTTCCTTCCGCGCATGGGAAACGGCGTTCCGCGTCTGGGCGGAACGGCAGCGCCGGCAGGGGAATTAAGGCAGGGCGTACCTTCGGTGCCTGCGCGGGAAAACAGTCTTCTGCCCTTCGCGCCAGACGGCCTCGCCCGCGGAAACAGGTTCTGCCTTGCTGGTGTGCAGGACTGCGCCCGAGGAGAATAAAATTGGCACCTTATTGCCGTTGAAAATCATTTTCAGCGTGCTGATGAAGTTAAAAAGTTGCTTCCACTGCAAACAGCGGCAGCGTTCACGTCAGCACGAAGACTGCGCCAGTCCCTGGGAGCAGAGCAGAGGGAAGCAACGGAACTCAGGGAAGGGCTAGCCGGAATTGGCTTCCGTGCCAACGTGCCACGGGATAAGGGCGTTCTCCATCAAAAATTCCCTTGTGGTTTGAGCCCTCCCCCTCCCCAAAAAAGGAAAAGCGGAATCGACAAGACGGCGAAGCTGATGAAATCCATTTTCATCTTGCTTCCTTTATGGTTTGAGACCTCGGCCTTCAGGCCGATAGAACCCCACCCCACTCTGAAGGGCTTTGCTACATTATTGCTAATCCTGCCTTGACCATCCCTCTCGATAATCGCCGGAGGCGCGGCACATATGCCGCTGATAGCGAAGGCGGCGTGTTCGTCCGGACATAGCCTGCGAACATGGTTGCACCGCCGGCAATATGCAGAATTAGTATTGAAAATTATTTTCAAAAATAATATTCTATCCTGATACGAGCAAAATTTTACTCTTTTGCGCTGCGTTCGTCTTTTCCCCGCGTCTGCGCAAAAAGCCTCGTTTCCTTCTTGCCAATCCCGCCAGGCTCTGGCAAAATTCAGACTCGCTGCCCGGGCGTATCCATAGCGTACCCATGAGATGCGTAACGGGCGTATGCGGCAAGCACATCAATCAGGCAAGCGTAAGGGGGCTGCGATGGATCTTCTTCCCATCAGGCGTGCGCTCGTAAGCGTGACGCACAAGGACGGTCTGGCGGAATTCGCCGCTTTTCTGCATAACAAGGGCGTGGAGCTGGTGTCCACCGGCGGAACCATGCGTTTTCTCAAGGAACAGGGCCTGCCCGTGACCGCGGTGAGCGACGTCACCGGCTTCCCCGAAATCCTCGGCGGCCGCGTCAAGACCCTGCATCCGCACATCCACGGCGGCATCCTCGCCAACAAGGATCTGCCGGAGCACATGGAGACCCTGAACTCCCTCGGCATCAAGCCCTTCGACATGGTGGTCGTCAACCTCTACGACTTCCGCTCCGCCCTTGACAAGCATCTCGACCCCGCCGCCATGGTGGAGGAGATCGACATCGGCGGGCCCTGTCTGCTGCGCGCGTCTTCCAAAAATTTCAACAGCATCCTCGTGCTGTCTGACCCCAGCTACTACGCCGAGGCCATGGCCGAAATCGAAAAGGGCGGCGTCAGCCTTGCCTTCCGCCGCCGCATGGCCGCGGCCACCTTCCGCGCCACTTCCGCCTATGACGGCATGATCGCCGAGTGGATGGCCGGAGGCGAACGATAGCCGCCCGCGTCGAAGGCCACACCTCAGGGCTCAAGCCCAGCGAACTGAAGGCTCTCGACCGTCTGTCCCAGCGGCGCTATCCCCCGGCCGGAGGGTACAGCCCGGAACAGGCGCGGGAGCTGGCGGCTCTGTCGCGCCTGCTTTCCCGTCAGATCGGCCTGGCCCTTGACCGGCAGGGGCGCGTGAACATGGTCATCGTGGGGGACACATCCTCCATCCTCATCCCCGAACTGCCGCGTGCCCGCAGCGGGGCAGGGCGCCTGCGCGGTCTGCGCCTTCTGCACACCCACCTCACGCCCGATGGTCTTTCCCGCGAAGACCTCATGGATCTGCTCTTTCTGCGCCTCGACTCCGTGAGCGTGCTCACCGTGGACGAGTGGGGGCAGCCCGGCATGTTCCAGAGCGCCCACCTCATGCCGCCCGTGCCGGGCGAGGACGCATCCGGCTTTCGTACCGAAGCCCTGATCCCCTGGGACAGAGTGACCACGGATTTCACGGCGCAGGCCGAGGCACTGGAAGAGGAATTCAGCCGCGTTCTGGACGGCGCCGTCCGCATCGGAGCGGAGGAGGGCGGGACTCGGGCCGTGCTGGTCTCCGTGTCTCCCGAACCCCGCAGCGTGCAGGAGCGGAATCTGGAAGAGCTGGCAGAACTGGCGCGCACCGCAGGCATCACGGTCACGGACACCATGATCCAGCGCGTGGCGGCCATCCATCCCCGGCACATACTCGGCAGAACCAAGCTGGCCGAGCTGGAGGTACTGGCGCTTCAGGGGCAGGACTCGCTCATCATCTTCGACGGCGAACTCAGTCCCGCCCAGCAGAGCGGCCTTGCCGAAGTCACGGAACGCCGCGTCATGGACCGCACTCAGCTCATTCTGGACATCTTCGCCCGCCACGCCGTGACCCGCGCCGGCAAGCTGCAGGTGGAAATGGCCCGGCTTCAGTACGCCCTGCCGCGCCTCGCGGGCAAGCACCGTTCTCTGGACAGACTGGCCGGGGGCATTTTCGGCAACAAGGGCAGCGGTGAGACGCAGCTGGAACTGGAGCGCCGCCGTGTGCGTGAACGCATCTCCCGCATCCGCCGCGACCTTGCCGGCCTGCGCCGTCAGCGCTTCCACATCCGTGCCCGGCGGGAACGTCAGGGCCTGCCCGTCGCCGCGCTGGTGGGCTACGCCAACGCGGGCAAGTCCACGCTGCTCAACGCTCTCACCCATGCGGACGTGCTGGCCGAAGACAAGCTCTTCGCCACCCTCGATCCCACCACGCGCCGCCTGCGCTTCCCCGAGGAGCGGGAAATCGTGCTGGCCGACACCGTGGGTTTCATCCGCAGCCTGCCCCGTGAACTCACCGAGGCTTTCCGCGCCACGCTGGAAGAGCTGGAAGCCGCGGATCTGCTCATCCATGTGGTGGACGCCTCGCACCCCGGGCGGGAACAGCAGATGGAGGCGGTGGAACGCATTTTGAACGACATGGGGCTTGGCAGTGTGCCGCGCCTTACCCTGTTCAGCAAGTGGGACCGCGTGTCTGCGGACGCACGTCTTGACCTCACAGCCGCCCGGCCGGACGCGCTGCCCGTGTCCGCACTCACGGGAGCGGGATTGGCCGAAGTCGCCCGCGCCGTGGAAAAGGCGTTTTTCGAGGACGGACTGCGCCGGCACGAGCCGCAGCGCTGGCAGGATTTCGAGAAGGCCAGCCGCAAAAGACAAGAGCGGCAGCGGGCAGATTAACACCGTTTGAGTCCCCCACCTTATCCGCCTGAGGCATATGCGGCAGCGCGTCTGGAGCGGCGAGACTTACCCCGCTCCGGCGGCGTCCCCCGTTTCGGCGGATAAGGTGGCCAAAGGGTGTCTTTGCCGAATTGGAAGTTCGGCACTCTTCGCGTTTTCCGGCAGGAAAAACAAGATGCCTTTCTGCCTTTTCACGCTTTGCCCGATTGTGCGCGGCCAGCTCGCTATCAGCTCGCTGACGCTCGCGCACACTTCCCCCAGCTCCGGCGGCGTCACCATGTTTGCAGGCTATGGCCGGACAAACACGTCCGCTCCCTGCTCGCTACAGCTCGCTGCTCCGCAGGTTGAGGAGGGGAAAGAGCTTTGTCTTCCTGTCTCCCGTGATACACCCTGACGGGATTTGAAATTTGAAAAAAGCTGAAAAGACTTGCCCTTGTGAGTATGTTGTACTAACATAAAGCAAAAGGAGCGTTAGATGGCAATTGCAATCAGTCATTCAGAACCTCGGTCAGGCCGTATCGGTATCAGGACAACGCCGGCTCAAGAGCACTTGCTTCGGTGTGCAGCGGCTGCGTCCCATAAATCTCTGACCGATTTCATCCTGGATAGCGCCTGTCGTACTGCCGAAGAAACCTTGCTTGATCAGCGCTTCTTTGGGGTTTCCTCCGAGGTCGGGACTAAGATTTTGGAACTCCTGGACGCGCCCGCGATCGAGACGGAAGGACTGCGCCGGCTGCGCGATCAAAAGCCGCCCTGGGAGTAGTGATGCTTCTTCGACCTCAGCCCCTTTCTCGTACTCATGATGTCTCATCGTTTGACTGCGGCGTTGAGTCCTTGAATCATTGGCTTATCCACCATGCGCTTCAGGCTCATCATGCAGGTTCGGCGAAAACCTTTGTGGTTCTTACGGAGACCGGTATTGTGGCCGGATACTTCAGTCTTACTGTGGGACAAATTGATGTGATGGAGGCGCCAGCCAGAATAGCAAAAGGAATGGGACAATTCCCCATACCCGTTATTCTGCTGGCACGATTGGCAGTAGACAAGCGCTGGCAACGAAAGGGTGTTGGAGGTTCAATGCTCCGTGAGGCAGTGTTGAAAACGCTCGTCCTGTCTGAAAATGTCGGTATTCGTGCAATACTTGTACATCCTCTCAATAATTCGGCAAAAGAATTTTATATGAAGTATGGGTTCATAATTTCTCCAGTGAGAGAGCAACAGCTTCTTCTTTTATCCAACGCGCCGTAAAACCTCTCCCTTCAGGAGGAGGATATAAGGCGCACCTTGACTGGAATTTTTGCCTTTAAGACGGTGTTCTTTGCGATTCGATATATTGCCGCAGTATGGAGATAGGCGCCCCGCCGCAGCTGCCCGCAAAATAACTTGGAGACCAGAGAGAGCTGCCCCAGAGTTTTTGCTGAATTGAAGGATAGCCTCTTTTGCGGATCAATCTGCTGGACACGCCTTTCAAACTGTTAACCAGGGACGATAGCGCAACTTTTGGCGGATACGTCACCAGCAGATGAACATGACCGTCTTCCCCGTCAAATTCGACGAGTTCGACTTCAAAATCATGGCAGACACTGGCAAAGATTTCCTTCAGATCATCAAGAACGGCCTTTGTAAAGACGCCATACCGGCACCTTGTAACAAAGACCAAATGGGCGTGAAGGAGAAATACGCAGTGTCTTCCCTGCCTGATATCCTTGACTTTTTCCGTGGGCCAACGATAATTCCGCTATGAAAAGGTTGCAAGCCTACAAGTTTCAGCTCCGTCCAAAATCAGGGCAGGAAAGCCTCATGCGGCGTTTTGCCGGATGCTGCCGCTTTCTCTGGAACAAGGCTCTTGCACTGGAAAAGGAAAACTATGAAGCAGGCGGAAAACGCTTTGGTTACTATGCACTGGCTGGAAAACTGAAAGAGTGGAAGAAGGAAGACGATACATCTTTCCTTGCCGAAGCCCACGCTCAAATATTGCAGCAGGCGTTAAAAGACCTGGACAGAGCCTATCAGAATTTCTTTGCGAAACGTGCTGATTTCCCGCGCTTCAAGAAGAAGGGCGTACATGATGCTTTCCGCTATCCGCAGGGTTTCAAGCTGGATGAAAGTAACAGCCGCATATTTCTTCCCAAAATCGGATGGGTTCGCTACCGGAAAAGCCGCAAGACAGAAGGAACACCGAAACAGGTAACGGTTTCTCTGTCTGCCGGTACATGGTTCGTTTCCATCCAGACGGAACGGGAAGTTCCCCATCCTGTACACATTTCGCAAAGTGCTGTTGGCATAGATATGGGTGTTGCCTGTTTTGCAACGCTCTCCGATGGATCTTCCATCAAGCCGCTTAACAGTTTTCGCAAGTATGAAAAGAAGCTGGCGAAACTTCAGCGCAAGATGGCAAAACGCGTAAAGTTTTCCGCCAACTGGCAGAAACTCAAAGCCCGAATCCAGCGCTTGCACCACAAAATAGCCAATGCCCGCAACGATTTTCTGCACAAAACAACCACGGCAATCAGCAAAAACCACGCTCTTGTTGTGCTGGAAGACTTGAAAGTGCGGAACATGTCGCGTTCGGCAGCCGGTACGCTTGAAGCGCCGGGGAAAAATGTGCGTGCAAAAGCGGCTCTGAATAAGTCCATACTGGATCAGGGCTGGTTCGAGTTCAGGAGGCAGCTGGCCTACAAGCTGGCCTGGCTTGGTGGAACTCTGCTTGTCATTTCACCAGAGTACACGAGCCAGACGTGCAGCCAATGCGGCTGCACAGATAAGCAGAACAGACAGACACAAGCAAAATTCAAGTGTACAGCTTGTGGATTTGAATGCCATGCCGACTACAACGCGGCGTTGAACATTCTGGCGGCAGGGCATGCCGTGTCAGCCTGTGGAGCGGGAAGGGTTCAAGCGCCCGTGTTGAAGCAGGAACCCGCCTATGGTGCGGCTCGTTAGAGCCGCTACCGATAGGAATCCCCAGACTTTAGGCGGGGGAGGATGTCAATGAAAGATGCAAAGAAAACTTTTGCATCTAACGAAAGGGGATAATTTAAGATGAAAAGTGAGCCTCTTGCTGACTTTTGCCGGAATGTCGCTAGACGTATGGCTGAAAAGCATCTTTCGGGATGACAACCTGGAAAATGAGCAAGGTATTTCCTGCCATTTTTATTCTCCTGAGGTACATGCGGCAACGCGTTGGGAGCGACGCCCCCTCGACCACCCCCGCTCCGGCGGCATGACCATGTTTGCCTTCAGTGCCGTCCGGATAAGGCGTTTTCGTTGACTGGAAGTGCAAAACCAGCTAGACCAGAAGATAACGGCTTGCAAGGAGAGAACCATGAAAACATTGCTTGGGGCGCTTATCCTGATATTTCAGATTCTTTGCCCGCTGGACGCATATTCCGCAACGTTTGAAGAGCTTATGACGAAGGCTGAACAGGGAGATCCCGACGCTCAGAACTCCCTAGGCTCTATGTACTATTTCGGACAGGAGACGCTGCAGGACTATACAGCGGCTAAAACCTGGTACGAAAAAGCCGCGGCCCAGGGGTACGCCGTTGCTCAATACAACCTTGGGGCTCTGTACTACAATGGACATGGAGTTCTGCAGGACTATGCCATGGCCAAGGCCTGGTATGAAAAGGCCGCAGCCCAAGGAGCTGCCAACGCCCAGTATAGCCTTGGCCTTATGTATGCGAGAGGTGATGGCGTAAGGCAGGACTATGCAGCGGCTAAAATCTGGTATGAAAAAGCCGCGACACAGTGGAACGTCGCTGCCCAGTACAATCTTGGTGCCCTGTATTATTATGGCCAAGGTGTGCCGCAGGATTATGACATGGCCAGACAGTGGTTTGAAATAGCCGCGGCACAAGGTAACACCTTTGCTAAGTATAGCCTTGGCCTTATGTATGCGAGAGGCGACGGTGTGCAGCAGAATTATGCAACGGCTAAAATCTGGTACGAAAAAGCCGCAGCACAGGGGTATGCCGTCGCTCAATACAGTCTTGGAACTCTGTACTACAATGGCGAGGGCGTGCCGCAGGACTACGTCAAGGCCAGAGAATGGTATGAAAAGGCCGCAGCACAGGGAGACGACAACGCCCAATTTAGCCTTGGCCTTATGTATGCGGGAGGCGATGGCGTACAGCAGAATTATGCAACGGCAAAAATGTGGTATGAGAAAGCAGCGGCACAGGGAAATGCCGATGCGCAGAACAATCTCGGCTATATGTATTCTAGCGGCCAGGGAGTGCCGCAGGACTATGCAGCGGCCAGAATGTGGTATGAAAAGGCTGCGGCACAGGGAAATGCCTTCGCTCAGTATTACCTTGGCTATATGTACGAGCTTGGTCAGGGAGGGCAGCAGGACTACACCTTGGCCAGACAGTGCTTTGAAGGAGCCGCGGCGCAGGGAGTTGCAGCTGCCCAGTTTCGGCTCGGCTATATGTACGCAAACGGCGAAGGAGTGGAACAGGACAACGCAAAGGCTAGAATGTGGTTTGAGAAGGCCGAGGCGCAAAGAGCAGCCATTGGAGGAACAGATAGGGAAAAGGCCGAGGCCGAAACAAATTTGAAAAAAGCCGCTGCCCAGAACGACCTTGGTCTCATATACGCTACTGGCCGTGATGGGCAAAAGGATTACACAAAAGCCAAAACATGGTTTGAACTGGCAGCTGCCCAAGGTCACGCCGGAGCTCAGAACAATCTCGGCATCATGTACAAGAACGGCGATGGTGTGCAACGGGATTATGCCCAGGCCAAAATGTGGTTTGAAAAGGCTGCGGCACAGGGGAACGCAGCAGCGCAGAACAACCTCGGTCTTCTGTACGCTGCCGGTCAGGGAGTGCGGAAAGATTTTGCTATGGCCAGAACGTGGTGGGAGAAGGCTGCGGCACAGGGAGACCCCAATGCTCAGAACAATCTCGGCATCATGTACAAGAATGGTGACGGTGTGCAGAGAGATTATGTCCAGGCCAAAATGTGGCTGGAGAAAGCCGCAGCCCAAGGGCACACCGAGGCACGGAGATTCCTCAGCGAAATGAATTGACGGTCAGGCTCTTCCAGAAAACGCCATGCTGCTGAAAAGGGCAAAACACGCCGCCTTCGCTCTCTGCCCGCTATCGCTCGCGCCTCGGCGGTTTAGGGGACAGCAGAAAAGACCGGTTCCCAGCAGTGGGCGGAGGGGGCCGGTCCTTTCGTATGCGGAGGAAAAGTCCCTACTTGACGCTGACCACCTCATAGCCGGCGTCGGTGACGGCCTTGCTGAGGTCGGCGTCAGAGACGCCTTCGGCTTCCACCGTGGCGGTTTTGGAGGCGAGATCGACGCTGACTTCCCGGACGCCGGGCACGGCGCGCAGGGCCTTTTCCACCGCGCCGGAGCAGTGCATGCAGTGCATACCTTCAATGACGATGCTTTTCATGGGGAGACTCCTTGTTTTCTGTGTTGCGGAAGGGACGGGAGCTTTGGCCGGAACCGCTCCGGCAGTTTTCCCGGATTCGCCGGACGCTCCGGCATCGCCCTCCCGCGGGGAAAGATGCTTTGGCTGGAAGAAGCGCAGGCGCAGGGCGTTGCTGACCACGCTGACCGAGCTGAAGCTCATGGCCGCGGCGCCGATCATGGGGTTCAGCAGCAGGCCGAAGGTGCTGTAGAGCGCGCCCGCCGCCACGGGGATGCCCACGGCGTTGTAGAAGAAGGCCCAGAACAGGTTTTCGCGGATGTTGCGCATGACGGCGCGGCTGAGCTGTATGGCGGCCACGGCGTCCAGAAGGTCGTTCTTCATGAGCACGATGTCCGCGGATTCGATGGCGATGTCCGTGCCCGCGCCGATGGCTATGCCCACGTCGGCCCGCGCCAGCGCCGGGGCGTCGTTGATGCCGTCGCCCACCATGACGACCTTTTTCCCCTGTTCCTGAAGCCGGCGGATTTCGCGCTCCTTGTCCTGGGGCAGAACGTCGGAAATGACCGTCCTGATACCGGCCTCGCGCGCCACGCTCTGCGCGGTGCGGGCGTTGTCACCGGTGAGCAGCACCACGTCCAGCCCCATGCCTTCCCATTCGGCCACGGCCTGGCGGCTGGTGGGCTTGAGGACGTCGGCCACGGCCACGAGTCCGAGCAGCGCACCTTTGCGGATGCAGAAGAGCGGGGTCTTGCCCGCCGCGGCCAGCGCCGTTCCCCGCGCCGTCAGGGGCGACTCCAGTTTGAGTTCACTCAGCATACGCGCGTTGCCCACGGCGCACGCTTCGCCGCCGCAGATGCCTGAAATGCCCCGTCCTGGGGTCTGGCGGAAGTCCGTGACCGCGGCAAGGGCCAGCCCGCGGCGTTCCGCTTCCCGGATCACGGCAGCGCCGAGGGGATGTTCGGAGAGTTTTTCCAGAGAGGCGGCGCAGGTGAGCAGTTCGTCTTCCGTCACGCCCGGGGCGGGCAGAACGTCCGTGACGGCGGGCTTGCCTTCCGTGACCGTGCCGGTCTTGTCCAGCACCACCACATCGACGCTGCCCGCGGTCTCGATGGCTTCCGCGGATTTCAGCAGAATGCCGGCCGCCGCGCCGCGCCCCGTGCCCACCATGATGGCCGTGGGCGTGGCCAGTCCCAGAGCGCAGGGGCAGGAGATGACCAGCACGGCGATGGCGATGGACAGGGCAAAGTCGAAGCTGTGGCCCAGGAGCAGCCACACCGCGGCGGCGGCCACGGCCACGGCGATGACCACGGGCACGAAGACGCCGCTGATCCTGTCCGCCAGCCGTGAGATGGGCGCTTTGGAGGAAGAGGCCTCGTCCACCAGCCGCACGATCTGCGCGAGCGTGGTGTCGCTGCCCACACGGGTGGCGCGCATGAGGAAATGGCCGAAGGTACTCGTTGTCGCGCCCGTCACCTCGTCGCCCGGCACTTTTTCCTGCGGCAGGCTCTCGCCGGTGAGGGCGGATTCGTCCACCATGCCGTGCCCCTCCGTGACCACGCCGTCCACGGGGACGCGCTCTCCGGCCTTGACCGCCAGCACATCGCCCGCTGCCACCTGTTCCAGCGGAACGATATACTCCTCGCCGCCGCGGACCACCGTGGCCGTGGGCGGGGCCAGCTCCATGAGCCGCGCGATGGCGTCCGAGGTCTTGCCCTTGGCGCGGGCTTCCAGTGTCTTGCCCAGGGTGATGAGCGTCAGGATCATGGCCGAAGACTCGAAGTACAGATTCCCGGCCGTGCGCCGCACCGTCTCCATGTCCCCCGCGCCCAGCGCAAAGGCCAGGGTGTAGATGGCGTACACGCCGGAAAGCGCCGCCGCGCCGGAGCCCAGCGCGATGAGCGAGTCCATGTTCGGCGCACCCGCTGCCAGCGTTTTGAAACCCACGCGGTAGAATGTGAAATTCACCGCGATCACCGGCACGGCCAGCAGAAACTGCGTGAAGGCCCAGGCCACGGCGTTGCGCTCGTCCAGCAGGAAAGCGGGCAGCGGCAGCCCCAGCATGTGCCCCATGGACAGGTAGAGCAGGGGCAGAGTGAAGAGCAGGGACACGAAAAGCCGCGTCTTCATGCGCCGCAGTTCTTCCGCCGCAGGGTCGGGGGCGGACGCGCGCTTCTTTTCCCCGGCGTCGGAATCCCGCGGAGAGGCGCCGTACCCGGCCTTGACCACCGCCGCCACGATGTCCGCTCCGGAAAGCGCCGATTCATCGTAGGTGACGGCCATGCTGTTCTTCAGAAGATTGACGCTGGCATCCGTCACCCCGGCGAGGGCGGAAACCGCCTTCTGCACCCGGCTTGAACACGCCGCGCAGCTCATGCCCGTCACGTTGTAATATTCCTTCTTCATACCCGCTCCCGAAAAATCGGTTCCTCATTTGACGTAACAGTCTTTTACCGCTATAAAGTCTTTAGCGCAAGAACGTACTTTTTTTATAGTGAGTACCTGAAAGGATACCATAAAGGGAACGGGCGTCCGGCTGCCGTTTTCCCGAAAGTCCACCCGCGGAAAGGCTTTTCCCGGAAAGAGCGAGGGGCCGGTGACATGGCGCATCTCCTGTGGGAATGCGGGGACGCGGGACAGGGCGTTTTTTCTGGAAAGGGAAGTGACGGGCGCCGGGCGGTTCCGGCACGGGAAACGGGTAGGGAGGCAAGGCATGGCCAAAAGAACGGCGGAAACGGAGGGGGCGGGCACACACTGCCCTGTGGAAGCGACGCTGGGGCTTATCGGCGGCAAATACAAGGCGCTTATTTTGTGGAAGCTCATGGCGGGAACGCTGCGTTTTTCCGCGCTGCGCCGGGCTGTGCCCGCTGCGACGCCCAAGATGCTCACCCAGCAGCTCCGGGAACTGGAGGAGGACGGGCTTGTGGAACGCACGGTGTATCCGGTCGTTCCGCCGCGGGTGGAATACGCGCTGACGAGCTTCGGGCGGAGCATCCGGCCGGTGCTGGCCTCGATGTACGACTGGGGGAGCGGCTACCTGCGGCGCAGGGGGCTGGAGGTGAACTGTTCCATGCAGCCCCTGCCCGCGGAAGATATGGAGGCGGAAGACATGGATGCGGCGCTGGGGAAGGCCATGCGGAAAGGCGCGGGAGAGAACGCCGGAGCGTGCTGCGCCTGCGGCGGGTAAGGTGGCCGGCAGCACGCGCTTGGCGTCCCCCGGGAGCCTGCTTACTTGCCTTTCCCGGCCTTAACCGCTCCGGCGGAGGATCTTTACGGATGGCTGCCGCAGCGCTAAATTTTCCCCCGGAAGGAGAGAGAAGATGCCGATACTATCGAGCAAGTACAGGGCGCCGTGGTGGCTGCGGAACGGGCATATACACACGGTATGGCCGGTGCTGTTCCGGCGCGTGGCGGTGGAAGCTGCGCCGGAGCGGGTGCGGCTGGACACGGAGGACGGGGACTTTCTGGACGTAGATGTGTACAAGCCCGCGGGAGAGGTGCGCGGCGCGGCGGTCCTGACGCACGGGCTGGAAGGAAGCAGCCGGCGCAAGTACATTCTGGGCATGGCGCGGGTACTGCTGGCGGAGGGCTTTGCGGTGGCTGCGTGGAACATGCGCGGCTGTTCCGGGGAGCCGAACCGCACGGACAGGCTGTACCACATGGGGCAGACGGCGGATCTGGCCACGGTGATCCGCTTCGCCGAGGCCTGGGACAGGCCCATGGTGCTGGCGGGGTTCAGCATGGGCGGGGCGCAGACGGCGATGTATCTGGGGCGGGAGCAGGTTTCGCCGCTGGTACGGGCGGCGGTGCTGGTTTCCGTGCCCTGTGACCTCGTGGGCGCGGCGCAGGTCATGGACGGGCCGTCCTGCCGTCTGTACATGCAGTATTTTCTGCGGCCCATGTGCGCCAAGGTGAAGAAGAAGGCGGAACGTTTTCCCGGCTATCCGTCCGCGGAGGGTGCGGAGCGCTTCTGCACCTTCGCCGAGTTTGACGGGCGCTTCACCGCGCCGCTGTACGGCTATCGGGACGCCCTGGACTACTGGAGCAGCAACACCGTGCTGCCGTACCTGCCTGCCATCAGCGTGCCGTCGTACATGCTGCTCGCCGCGGACGATCCCTTTTTCTCGCCGTCCTGCTACCCGTGGGAGATAGCTGAAAAGAGCCGCAGTCTCAGCCTGGAAGTCACGCCTCACGGCGGACACGTCGGTTTCGTTCAGCCTGGTTCCGCCTACTACACGGAAAGCCGTGCCGTGCGCTTTTTGCAGGAAGTGTGGCGTTGATGGGGCAAGTCCTTCCCCGCTCACCGGTCATAAAAAAGACCGCTGGAATATCAACGGCCTATGAAAAGGGACGGCTCTCGAAGAATTCGTCCCGTGGTTATGCGGTTACCTGCCGAACCTGGCGTAAAGCACACCGCACACTGTCAGCCATATGACAAAAACAGTTGCCATAGTCATAACGCTCATGACTATACCTCCTTGGTGAAGAAGGTGATAATCAGTCCGCGCAGCAGACATACACCGCCAGACACAAGTGTTTCCTGCTTTGGCTCATAGATGTTCAATGTGCCTAAAGCAGCAATGCCGGTGCCTTGCAGAGAAAGCTGCAAGCAGTCCAGAATTCGCTTTTTCATCCGCCCTCTCTGCATTCAACGTATCCATTGCCAGGGATTAAGGCAAGAGGGTCTTTTCTGCCTTTCCCCAGTCCTTTCCCCGCACACGCCTCCCGTGGTCTTTTTTACGGGCTGGACACCGGAAAAAGCTGAAAATGTGACAAAAGGCTCTTGTAAAAGTACGAAAAACGTGACAAAAGATGCCTTGAAAAATATAAAAACGTGACACATCAGAGAAGGGAGAAGCGATGCTGCGGCGGCAGTTTTATGATATTCTCTTGAAATGGAAGGAGAATCCAAAGAAGAAGGCGCTGCTCGTCACCGGTGCGCGGCAAATCGGGAAGACATCGCTCATCCGGCAGTTTGGGCGCGAGCGGTACAGGCGCTTTGTGGAACTCAATTTTCTCGAGACGCCGCGGGCGGCGGAGATCTTCCGGGCTGGCAGGGATGCGGACACCGTGCTGCTGGGCCTCACGGCGCTGCTCGGCGTTTCGCTCATTCCCGGCGAGACGCTGATTTTTTTTGACGAAATACAAGAGTGTCCCGAAGCCAGAACCGCGATCAAGTTCCTCGTGGAGGACGGACGTTGTGACTACATTGAGTCCGGTTCGCTTCTGGGGGTGAACAGTGGGGAGGCCGTGTCCTATCCGGTGGGCTTTGAGGAGATCCGGCAGATGTTTCCCATGGATCTGGAGGAGTTCGCCTGGGCCAACGGCATCGGGAGCGAGGTTATTGAGGCGCTGCGTTACGCCTTTGAGACGGGGACGGCGGTGACGCCTGCGGTGCATGAGTCCATGCTGCGTCTGTTTCAGGGCTATGTGGTCACGGGGGGAATGCCTGCGGTGGTGCAGGAGTTCGTAAGCAGCCGGGACATGGGGCGGGTCGTGTCTCTGCAGCGGGACATTCTCCGGCTGTACCGCCTTGACATCACAAAATACGCACGTTCCGGAAGGGAGAAGATTCGGGATATTTTCGATCGCATTCCCGCGCAGCTCAGCGATAAAAACCGCCGTTTCATGTTGTCGTCCATAGACAAGACGGCACGGATACGGCGGTATGAAGAAAGTTTCGTCTGGCTTTGCGACGCTGGGGCGGCGCTGCCCTGCTACAACGTGAACGAGCCTGTGCCGCCGCTGCGTTTTAATGAACAGCGGACGCTGTTCAAGCTGTTCATGGGAGACACGGGCCTGCTCTGCGCCGCGGGGCTGGAAAACGTCCAGTTTGATATTCTGAACGGCGATTTAAGCGTCAACATGGGCGGCATTCTGGAAAACGTCTTTGCGCAGATGCTGGTGCGGAACGGCTTTCCGCTCTGGTACTTTACGAGGCAGAAGTACGGCGAAGTGGATTTTCTTCTTCAGAAGGGACGGAAGTGCCTGCCCGTGGAAATCAAGTCCGGCAGGGACTACAGGCGCCATGCCGCGCTGGATCATCTCCTTGATGCCGCGGCCTGGGGGCTGGACAGTGCCTGCGTGTTCTGCAGAGGCAACGTCGAAATTGCGGGCAGGGTGCGCTATCTGCCGTGGTACATGGGCATGTTTCTGAAACAGGAGGAGAGGCCATCGTTCCGGGTGGATTTTTCTTCCGTAGACCGCCTCCGGCAGATACGGTAGGACAGGATGCCTTTCCCTTCCTTGACCGCCGGAGGCACGCGCGGCAGCGCGTTTGGAGCGACGAGATTTTCCCCGCTCCGGCGGCGTGACCATGTTCGCAGGCAGAGCCTGACGAACACGCCGCCTC
>NZ_CANRLT010000045.1 GCF_947631555.1 uncultured Mailhella sp.
AAATTTTTACCTTTTGTGCTTCGAAAACGACCGTTTGCGCAATTTTGTTGAAATATTCTTTTGTTTATGATAGAATATTTATATAGTAATTGTTTTTTCTGCGAGACGCCGACTGACTGATTGAATTTTAAAAATTTATTACTGTAAAGATTAAAATTTCATAGGGTAAATTATACATAGTTAAGAGGTGATATATTATGAAGAATATAGTAACTACGATTATTATATTCGTTCTTCTTATGATTCCCTTATCTTGTCGAGCGAATGCGTATAATGATTGCATTGTGGATGAAGAAAACATTGATATGTCACAGAGCGGTTTTATGCCAATAAGCTCAACTTTATCAATAGCCTCAACCTCCTATAATATATATCGACCGACAGATGAGCTCGTAAGGTGCGAAGGCATCACAGGCAGTTCCGAAAGCATGAGGCTTGTATTCACCCGCATTCTTCAGGCTGCGCCCTCCTCGGCAACAGTGCTTCTGCTGGGAGAAAGCGGCACCGGCAAGGAACTTGTGGCTCATGCCATCCACAAGGCGAGCGGACGCAAGGAACATCCGTTCATCTCTCTGAACTGTGCGGCTCTTCCCGATACGCTTGTGGAAAGCGAGCTGTTCGGGCACGAACGCGGAGCTTTTACGGGAGCAACGGGCATACGCCGCGGCCGCTTTGAGCTGGCCGACTCGGGTACGCTCTTCCTTGATGAAGTGGGAGAACTCAGCCTCACCATGCAGGCCAAGCTTCTGCGCGTCATTCAGGAACGCAGCTTTGAACGGCTCGGCGGCATGGAGAGCGTTCAGGTAGATGTGCGGCTCATCGCTGCCACCAACCGCAATCTGGAACACATGGTTCAGGAAGGCTCCTTCCGCAGCGATCTCTATTACCGGCTCAACGTCTTCCCCATTCAGCTTCCGCCCCTGCGCGAACGCCAGGAAGATATTCTCCCGCTGGCGGCCTGTTTCATACAGCGGTACAGCGAGGCGAACGAAAAGAAAGGCGTAAGGCTCTCCCTGTCGGCCATGGAAATGCTTCAGCGCTATCCCTGGCCGGGCAACGTGCGTGAACTGGAAAACGTCATCGAACGTGCCGTGCTCCTCGTGAATCAGGAAGGGCTGATCCTGCCTCTGCACCTGCCGCCCATGCTCCACAGCGCAAACTGCCCCAACGGAAACCGCTCCGGGAACATCTCCCGGCCCGCCATGCTCTCCCTTCAGGAACGTCTGGACGAAATGGAACATGCCTACATCGTGGAGGCACTCACCCATTTTCAAGGACACTTGGGCAAGGCCGCTGACGCCCTCGGCCTGACGGAACGCATGATGGCCCTGCGCATGAAAAAATACGGCATCAGCTACAAGACGTTCCGCCATCCCTGCGCCTGAGTGCCCTTTCCTGGTGTTTTCCTTTTCCAGCCCGCCCGCAAACAATTCTGAGGATACTGATGTCAAGTCCCTCTCCTTCCCTTCTTCCCGCCGCCAGGGCCGCGCTGCGCGCCACCCTGCCCATCATGATCGGTTTCGGCTTCTGCGGCTTTTCCTACGGGCTTTACATGCGCACTCTGGGATTCGAGCCTTACGTCCCCATCCTCATGGCCATGACCATCCTGGCCGGATCGCTGGAATTCATCATGGCCAGTATGCTTGTCGGAACGTTCGCGCCGCTCACAGCCTTCGTCGTGTCTCTGGTGGTCAACGCCCGCCATCTGTTCTACGGCATCACCATGCTCGACCGATACCGCACGACAGGCCGGATGCGCCCCTTCCTCATCTACGCGCTCATCGACGAGACCTTCTCCATACTGGGAACAGGCCATGTCCCCGAAGGAGTTGAACAACGCTGGTACTACTTCTTTGTGACCCTGTTCAACGAGATGTACTGGGTTCTTGCCACGACTATCGGAGCCTGTCTCGGTAAAAACCTGCCTTTCGATACCCGAGGTGTGGAATTCGTGCTTCCTGCCCTTTTTCTGTCCATCTTCGCCGCAAGCTGGCAGCAGGAAGACCGGCATATCAGTTCCATCGGCGGTCTCGCCGTCACCTTTGTCTGCCTCATGCTTTTCGGCCCTCAGTACTTCCTTCTTGCCTCCATGCTCTCCATCGTCGCACTGCTCCTCGCTTTCCGAACGGTGCTCGATACCGGAACGGAGCTGCCTCATGACTGAATTTCAGATGTTCATCATGGTGGCACTGGCTACGCTGGCAACCCAGTGTACACGCTGGACGCCCTTTCTGCTCTTTCGCCGCGGAACGCCCTCCGTTATCCGCTATCTCGGCTCCGTCCTGCCTTCGGCCATCTGGGGGATGCTGGTAGTGTACTGTTTCAAGTCCGGGACACTGATCGAGGGCAGCAGCGGAATCCCGGAAATTCTGGCCTCACTGGTGACGCTGGGGCTACAGCAATGGAAACGGAACATGGCCGTGGGCATTTCCGGCGGAACCGTCGTTTACATGGCACTCATCCAGCATTGGTTCTGATGTCCTCTGGCGCTTTCGGGCAGGACGCAGGGTCGAACGGCAGCTCCAGGGTGACGGCAAGCCCACCGCCCTGCCGATTCTCAGCCCAAATTCTCCCGTGGTGCCCGCGCACGATGCTTTCAGCTATGGCCAGCCCCATGCCGCTTCCCCCCCTGCTCCTTTCTCGTGAAGTCTCTACACGGAAAAAAGGCCGAAACAGCTGGTGAAGTGCCTCTTCCGGAACCCCAGGCCCCCTGTCTGCTACGACGATCTCGAAAAAATCACCCTTTTTCTTCCCTGTTACAGCGATATCTCCGCATTCGGGGGAATAGTTCAAGGCATTGCGCATCACGTTTTCCAGTGCGTGACGGAGCTGTACACGGTTGCCCCGCATGGTGAGTGAATCGGGAATGTTCAGCGATACCCCGCAGCCCCGTACACTCCCTTCAAAACGCACATCGTCGGCCACATCGCGGATAAGTGCCGGCATGTCCAGAGGCGCGAAGGAAGGAGTACTCATTTCACAGCGGGAATATTCAAGAATACTGCCGATAAGGGCGTTCATGCGCTCCGTCTCCAGCTCCAGATGTTCAATGCTTCGGGAAGACACCTGTTCTCGGCGTAAAAGCTCCGCCACAACGGAAAGTCTGGTCAGCGGAGAACGAAGTTCATGCGAAACGGCGGCCAGAAGCGCTCGTTCTCTGCACTGGTTTTCCTCCAGACTGCGCGCCATGTCGTTGAACGCCCGCGCCATGAAACCGAATTCGTCGCCTCGGCCGGCAATTTCCCGATCTATCCGGGTTCCCAGCGCACCTTCCGAAAGATGCCGTATGGCGGAAACAAAACGGTTGATGATGTTCAGCAGTATGCGCGTGAGCAGCAGACACTGTACAGCCGTCACCACAAGCGTACAGAAGGCCCAGAGCAAAACTTCCTGAACATCGGAAAGCTCATCTTCGCTCCCAAGAACCAGAGCAGCTCCCCAGTTTTCCGCCCATTCCCCCAGCACGGCAAAGGCTCCGGCAAAGGAGACCGTCACCAGAAAAACCTTGTTGAACAGAGACAGCGAATTCCACCCGTCTTTCAGCCGTTCCATCATGGCTTACTCCTCTCTTCTGCCAGGGAGCAGATACATGTACCCCTCTCCTCTGACACTGCGGATGCGCTCCGAACCATCGGCATTAGGACCGAGCTTGCGCCGCAGTCTGCTGATCTGCATATCGAGGCTGCGGGTCATGGGCAGAATATCATGACCAAGAACGAGATAGCTGAGCCTGTCGCGTGAGATAACCTGCCCTGGTGAGGAAAGCAGGGCCTTGAGCGCCCGGAACTCCTGCCCGCTGAGCGGTATCGCCTGTCCGCCACGCATGACCTTCATGGCGCCTTCATCAATCTCGAGGTCAGCGATTCTTTTCAGAAGCGGAGACTGACAGCGGCGCAGGACGCCGCGAATTCGCGAAAGGAGTTCCCGCGGATTGAAGGGTTTGGGCATGTAGTCATCCGCTCCCAGATCCAGTCCCTGTACCTTGTCCTCGTCTTCCCCCTTCGCACTGAGCATGATGACGGGAACATCCCGCGTCTGAACGTCAGCACGGATGGAATGAAGCACGTCAAAACCATCCAGTTCCGGCAGCATGACATCCAGAATGACCAAATCAGGACGTTCCTCCCTCAGAGCCGACAATCCTGTTTTTCCATCATGCGCGAAAGCGCAGGCTATGTGTTCCGGCAGAAAATAATCCCTGAGCAACAGACAGAGATCCCTGTCATCGTCGATAATGAGGATATGAGTCATCGCCGTTCCTCGAAGCGAAGGAAGTTTTTTATCTTCCATAGCACAGGTTTCAGAGAGTGCCAAAAAACTGTTACTCTTTGTTACATTTACAGATAATACAGCAAAAACTGCATTGTTTTCACAAAATTCCATCTCATATCTGCTGCAGATTGATCAACGTTACTCTTTGTTACTCCCACTTTCAACACAACATACTCTTTTTTTTATAAATACTGTATTCGTTCTGTTCTAAAAAGGAGCCTTCATGTTTTTTCTGAAAAATCGCCGTACCGCCTGCGTGTTTCTTCTTCTGACCCTCTGGATGGTGATGAACACTCTTACACGGAGCGTACTCTTTGGCATGGCGTGTTGGGAACTTCCCGGCTCGGCGGAAGGCTGGATGACCGTTCTAAGCGTCTATGCATGGGGAACTCTTAACGATTTCTTCACCTTTTTCTTCCTTGCCCTGCCTCTCATTCCGATCTGTCTGCTGCCCTGCGCCTTCTGGATCCGCCGCATGCCGGTCGTCCTCGTCTTCTGGCTGTATGCTTCGCTCATGCTTTTCACTGCGGTCGCGGAATACCTGTTCTGGGAGGAATTTCACAGCCGTTTCAATTTCATCGCCGTTGATTACCTTATCTACACCACGGAAGTCCTCCGCAATATCTGCGAATCCTATCCTGTCCTCCCGATTCTTGCCTGTTTGTTCATATGCAGTACGGTCGTCACACTGTTTTCCCTGAAAACACTCCATAGCGCCAAGCCCGTGACCGAACGAAACTGGAAATGCATCGCCGTTCTCCTTCTGGGCGGACTCTTGGCGTTTTTCTACAGCCCCGTCACACCGTCTTCCCCCATCCCCCGGGAACTGGCGTCAAACGGCGTCTGGTCTCTCTTTTCCGCCTGGCGTCATAATCAGCTCGACTACCGGCAGTTCTACCCTGTCATCGATGAGGTCACTGCCGGACGGCATGTCCATGCACTGCTCAATGCGAAAAACGTCAGTTTTCTGTCCCCGGCGCCCGAAGAGTGGCGGCGCTTTGTTTCAAGTGCTCGCCCCCGGAAAGACTGGAATGTCATTCAGATTGTGGTGGAAAGTCTGGGCAGCAATCTCCTCGGCCCGGATACCCCCAACCTCAGCCAAATCATTCCGCAGAGTCTCTTCCTTTCCAATCTGCGTGCCACTGGCACACGCACCGTTCGGGGCATCGAGGCGCTGACGCTCAGTCTGCCGCCTACTCCCGGAGCATCCATAGTGCGGCGTCCCGGCTGTGAGGGGCTGTTTTCCATCGGTACGGTTTTCCGCGGGCATTCCTACGACACGGCCTTTATCTACGGTGGATACGGCTATTTTGACAACATGAATACATTTTTCGCTGGCAACGGCTTTCGCATTGTGGACAGAAGCAGCTTCTCCCGCGATGAGATCACTTTCTCCACGGCGTGGGGTGTGTCCGATGAAGACCTGTTCAACGTCTCGCTGAGGGAGGCCGATGCCTGTTTCAAGGAAAACAGGCCCTTTTATCAATTTGTTCTGACCACCTCCAACCACAGGCCATTCACCTATCCTCCAGACAAGGTGAGCATAGCTTCCGGCACAGGCAGAAAGGGCGCCGTGCAGTATACCGATTACGCCATCGGCGAATTCCTGAAAAAAGCCTCGCGACGAAGCTGGTTCAAAAAGACGCTCTTCGTCATCACCGGCGACCATACTTCCGGCGCTGCGGGAAGGACGGATCTGCCGCCATCCCGCTATCTCATTCCCTGCATCTTTTACAGTCCAGGAAACGTCACGCCCGGTTCCATAGATACTCTGTGCAGCCAAATCGATGTGGCGCCCACGCTCTTTGACCTCATGGGCTGGAGCTATCGTTCCAGGTTCTTTGGCCGCAGCATCCTTGATATGCCACGGGAGGAAGGCCGCGCCTGGATAGGAACCTATCAGCTTCTCGGCTACCTGACCACGGACAGCATGACTGAGCTTGCTCCGCTCAGGGAACCTGTCGTACAGGGCTGGAACAGCGCCACGGGCCGAGAGTCCGGGCAGCTCCCCGCAGAAAGGAAAAAGGCCGCACTTCTTGACGCACTGTCTTCCTACCAGAAAGCGCACGACCTCTTCACAAGCGGTGCGCTTCGGGAATGAATCGGATCAAGGACAAGGTACGGCTAACCCTCCGCCGGCATTGTTTCAGGCTGTTAATGTCTGAAAGACTTTGCAACGTGACAGTATCCAGGCTTTCCGGTATGACAGAACCATCCACAAACGCATCCACACAAAGGAGCGCTCCATGAAAAAAACTCTGCTTGGAATTTCCCTTATGGCCCTGTCCCTCGCTGCAGCCGTACCCATGGCCGCGTACGCCGTTCCCCACGATGCTCCGCCCCGTGATGGAAAAGCCGTGCGCCCTCCTCTCCCTCCCCTGAGCGAAGAGCAGATCGCCCAGGCTCGGAGTCTGGCGAAAGAGTACCGCGAAGCCGTTTCTCCGCTGCGGGAACAGCTCAGAGAAAAAAAGATGGAACTCAAGGCGCTCTCGCCCAATCCCAACACCAAGCCTGAAGAACTGCGCCAGATCATCAGGGACATCATCGCGCTGGAAAAGCAGATCGATGTTCAGAAAGAAGCCTTCCGGGAAAAGATGGACCAGTCGGGCATTCCCTGCCCCGTGGGCAAAGGGCATGAACGGCCCGGCCCGCGCCCGCATCCCGGCTTTTGCGGGCCGGATGGTCCCCGTCACGACTGCTGGGGGCGTCCTCACGGACACTGCCCAGCACATGGGGGCTGCTGGTAAGCCCGCCGTCCTGTTATAACTTGCCGTCCATACCTCTTCGTCCTATACTGGATGAAGAGGTATGTTTTAATTTCAAGGAGCAGTGCTGTGAATATTCATGATCTTCTTGTTCAGGCTCGCACCTGCCGCCGTTTCACCGGCGACTACCTGTCCCCGGAATTTCTCGCGTCCCTCGTGGACTGCGCCCGCGTCTCTCCTTCCGCCCGCAACGATCAGGTTCTGCGCTTCGCCATTGTGAGCGATCCTGCGGCCTGTGAGCGGATGAACAGCCTTGTGGTGCTTGGCGGTGCTCTCACGCCCGAACAGCGCGCCAAGTTCCATCAGCATCCCAGAGGCTTCATCGTCATTCTGGGTCCGGAAAAGACCTCGGACTTCATCATGATGGATACCGGCATCGCCGCACAGTCCATCCACCTCGCGGCGGCTGAGGCTGGCGTGGATTCCTGCATGATCGGCGCCCTCAACAAGAAGGAAGTCGCAGCGCTTCTCAATGTCCCAGAAGGGCTGACGGTCTATCTGGGCATTGCTCTGGGCCGCGCTGATGAAAAACGGCGTCTGGCCGAACCTCGCCCGGACGGCAGCCTTGTGTACTACCGTGACGGCGATGACGTGCACTGCGTGCCCAAGCGCAAGCTGGAAGACATACTCATCATCCGCCGCTAACTCCACCCTCGCCGCTCAGCTCAGCTTGCAGTGCTCCAGCATGGCCGCCAAGTCTCTGGCAACGGGTATGTCCGCCGGGAGCAGGCCGGAAAACTCCGCAAGTTCCGCTATCGGAACCCAGCGCATGCCGTCATGGACGGTGAGGCGTATCTCTCCCCGCCAGGACAGGACGCGGTAAACGCAGAGGTGGACAGTGCCGAAATCATACTCATGGCGGTTCTCCGTGAGGAACTCTCCGATTTCGGCCTCAATGCCGAGTTCCTCACGCAGTTCGCGGGCAAGGCAGTCCTCATGAGTTTCCCCGGCTTCCAGCTTGCCACCGGGAAATTCCCAGCTCCCCGCGCAGCTCATGAAGGGCGCACGGCGCATGATGAGTATAGTATTCCGCTCGATAAAAGCGGCGGCCATCACTTCCTTGACTACTTTTTCCATATCCCCCCCGTGGCTGACGTTCAGCGCCTTCAAGTCATTCATGCGCAACCGCATACTCAGGCCATGCTTGAAAGGCAGCTCTCCGTGCCCAATGGTCATTCCTTGCCGAAATATTCCGGCAGCCACAGGCGTTCATAGGTCTTGCTGTGGCTGAGTACGCGCTTCTTCAGGCGGGAGCGGCTGTCCGCGTCAGGCGCAATCTCTCTGGAAAAGACGTTATAGCCGAATCCCAAGCGGTCGCCTTCTATCTTGAATCCCATCGCCGCCAGCAGCGAAGGAAAGAGATCGAAATGCGTGATGATTGAGCGCATGGGCCGCAGCGAACCGTCCCGGTGCAGGGAACAGAGGACATAGCGCCCCTCGACGTTCTTGAGTTCCAGATCCCCCAGCCTGGGCATACGGCTCAGGTGATCACCCATGACGAGAATGACGAAGCGGTCGTCCCAGCCCTTGTCATGGATATGCCGCAGCAGGCGTTCGACCTGAGACATGGAGCACTTCACATAGCCCGGCCAGTCATTGGAGAACCCCGCTTCAACGCACGGCGGCGACAGGAAGCCTGGTTCGTGGGTGTCCATGGTGGACAAGGCAAAGCTGAATTTCTTGCCCTCTGCCATCAATTCGTCGATGCGTTCTATGCTGAGGTTGATGATTTCGCTGTCGTAAAGCGCCCAGATGTTCAGGGAAGCCGGGTCTGCATGGCGCTTTTCCAGCCAGTCTTCCTTGCCCATGAACTCCTGATAGCCGTGACTGTGGAAAAACTTGTCCAGGCCGGAGAAAACGCCGCTGGAACCGTTGTAGTACACATTGTGATAGCCGGCGTCGTGCAGGTAATCCCCCAAACAGACGGCTCCGGGCATGAAGCGTTCGAGCGCCCACCCCGTCAGATTTCCGCTGAGGATTGATATGGACTTCAGCGGAATACCGCACTGTGAAGCCACAATGCCGCCAATGGTGAAATCTGCGCCCGGCATCTGGTCGATGCTAAGGTCCGGGTTTTCAATGGAGGACCGGAGCGGGGCGAGCAGATCCTCTCCCATGACCTCTTCACGCCCGAAAGTCTCCTCAATGCTCTCACAATAGACAATGATGAGGTTCTTGTCGCCGCTTCCCGTGACGGTTACGCTCTTCGGATCCACATAGTCCCCTTCGGTGTAAAAATCACCGAACACGGCCTGTTCCTGAAAAAACGTCAAAAAGTTGATGTAGTAAAATCCGTAGATCAGAATGCCCAGCCATATCAGGGCCAGACATATCCCGCTGGTCACGCGGCGAAGCAGGTTTTGCAGAAAACACCAGACGCCCTTCCACACGCCCAGAAACGCAAGTGCTGCCAGGGCAAGGGCAAAAACGAGCGCTGCCCGCACCCAGACGAAAACCGGATCAATAAAGCTGCCGGGCACGAGGAACGCCAGAACCGCAAAACAGGCGCAGAGTGCTGCGGACGCTCTGTCCCGTCCCGCAGCGGGAAGCGGCCTTTCACGAAGAAAGGCCAGAGCGCAGGCGAAAACGGCAGCATTTTTCACATGCCAGAAAAACACATGGATGAAATCGCCCGGCATGGTGACGATGTTGTCCCGCATGAGCTGCATGTGGAACAAAATCTGATTTACCGTGACTTCATCAAATTCGCGCTTGGCCATCACCAGAAAGGCCACAGTGAAGCAAAGCAGAAAAAAGCCTGCAAGAGAGCGCAGATAACGCCATGGGAAAGTCTGTGAAACGCCCATATCCAACCATCCGAAATCGTGCAGAGCTGAGGAGCGCCGCCGTTAACAAAAAAAGAGGCCGCGGAAACAGCCTCAAATTTTCTTGTGGTGGGTCACCGGAGACTCGAACTCCGAACCAATTGATTAAGAGTCAACTGCTCTACCAATTGAGCTAGTGACCCATGCATTCAACGCAGGATGTTTATACGGAAAAGCGCGCGTGCCGTCAAGCGTTTTTCCTGCCGGCGCGCAGTATGGGCACGGAAAGAAGCGTCCGACAGGCGCAGTCCCGTGAGCGCAGACGATGGTCAAATTCTGAAGCTCGGCCAGTGGCATATTTGAAAACAGCGGCGGCAACCAAAACTCTTGTCCCGCTTCTCTCCCCAATCCCGGATGACAATGACTTACCCGTGAAGGATAATTAACACAGAAAAGCACCCCGTTCCACGAAAGAACGGGGTGCAAGGTTGGCCAGTTACAAGAATCAGTTGGCGGAAGGCGAAGCCTCGGGAGCGGGTGCTGCGGGCTGAGCCGCTTCAGGAGCCGTCTGTGCGGCAGGGGCCGAAGACTTTGCAGCGTCAGCGGCAGGCGCAGGTTCTGCTGCGGAAGACTCGGCCGGCTGAGCAGGCGCGGCCGGAACTTCTTCAAACTGAACATCCAGCACGGATTGATTGGTCTTGCTGCCGGAGCTGGTCAAAATATTGTAGGCCAGAGACGTGCAGATGAAAATCACCGCCAGAAAGGTGGTCAGCTTGACAAGTATCCCGCCGGCGCCGGCGCTGCCGAACACGGAAGTATTACCGCCGCCGCCAAAGATCACACCCATGCCTTCCCGCCCGGCCTGAAGCAGGACAAGGACGACAAGGATGATGCACACGATAACATGGAGAGTCAGAATAGCTGTCTGCACAATAAGTGCTCCTTAATGGGCATTGATGATCTGAAGAAAACTTTCAGCCTTCAAGGAAGCTCCTCCTACCAGCACTCCATCCACGTTGTCAAGTGCAAGGATACTTCCTGCGTTGGCCGGCTTGACGCTTCCACCGTAGAGAATGGCGGTCTGAGCAGCCTTTTCTCCCAGCAGCGCGCCGAGCAGGGAACGGCAGAGGGAGTGGGCTTCAAGAATATCTTCAGGTCCGGCGGTCTTTCCCGTACCTATGGCCCAGACAGGCTCATAGGCAACCGCAAGATTTTCGGGAGCCGTGTCTGCCGGAATCTCCTTCAGTCCCTCTCGAAGCTGGCGTTCCAGCACCTCCTGAAGGCCTCCTGCCTCGCGCTCTTCCAGCGTCTCGCCAACGCAGAGCATGACACGCAGCCCCTGTGCGAGTGCAAAAGCGGTCTTCTGCCCCACAAAGGCATCGCTTTCCCCAAGGATATGACGGCGTTCGGAATGACCGGTAAGCACCCAGCGCGCTCCGCAGGCCTTGATCATCAGAGGGGAGATCTCACCCGTAAAGGCCCCCTCTTCGGCAGGATACATATTTTCAGCGCCGGCTTCCGCCCCGGCAACAGCTTTGATCGCTTCAGCCGTACGCTCCAGCGCCGTAGCCGGTGCAAATACGACGATCTCACGCCCATCGGGAGCTCTGCCTCCCAGAAGTTTCGCCAGTTCGCCGACAGTTGCGGCCGCTTCCGGCCCGGTTTTGTACATTTTCCAGTTGGCAGCCATGATCTTTTTCATGCGATGCGCTCCTCAATGATGGAATGCTTCATTGTACCTTTCTCATGAAAAAAAACAAGTCCTTCCCCTGGGTGAAACGCCGTCAGTGCTGTGCGGAAGGACAGTTTTCCCGAATCAGGCGTATGCTCCGCGCCCTTCCGGTTTCATCATCGATATCCAGAAAGGCTCCGTTGAGGGAAAGTTCTCCCGCGGCGGTTTTGAATCCCGTAGGCATACGGGTCATGAAACGTTCCAGAGCAACGTCGAAATCCATGCCAAGGGACGACTGTTCCACTCCGCACATGCCGAGATCGGTCAGGTAGGCCGTCCCCTTGGGAAGAAGCTGTGCGTCCGCGGTCTGCACATGCGTATGCGTGCCGAGAACGGCACTCACCCTGCCGTCGAGAAGCCAGCCCAATGCTTTTTTCTCAGCCGTGGCCTCGGCATGAAAATCGACAAGACGCACCCGGACGCACTCCCGTTCTCCTTCCGATCTGCCAGCCATGTCCGATGAAGCACCGTCCAGTTCCTTCACCAAGGCATCGGCCATATGGAAAGGACAGGCCAGAGGCTCCATAAAGGTAAGCCCCAGGAGGTTGAGCACGGCCAGACGCCTTCCGTCTTTCAGTGTGAACACGCTGCAGCCCCGGCCGGGCGCGCCTTCGGGATAGTTGGCCGGGCGCAGGATCCTGCGGTCTTTTTCCAGCCGGGAAAAAATCTCTCTGTGCTTCCAGATATGGTTGCCCGAAGTCAGAATATCTGCACCTGCGCTCAGAAGTTCGTCCGCCGTGGCGCAGGTCAGTCCCAGCCCCCCAGCCGCATTTTCGGCGTTGGCGAGAACCGCATCGGGCGCGAGTTCCTTGCGAAGCTTTGGCAGAAACTGCCGGACGGCAGAACGCCCCGCCTTGCCGACGACGTCTCCCAGAAACAGGATGCGCATTACTGTCCTCCGCCGGTGGATCCGGCACGGGGAGAGCGGCAGGCCTCAAGCTGACGGTACAGAAGCTTTGTGGCCGTATGCAGACCGGGGAGTTTGTTCAGCGGTTCAAGCACGATCTCCATGAGACCGCTTTCCGCCAACGCCCTGCGCGTAACCTCAAAGCGCAGCTCTCCCATCCAGGTTCCCAGCAGCAGTCTGAAATCGTTGACAAAACGCAGCTCTGCGTAACCGGGTACGCGTCCTGTGAGCACGGCCGCTTCTATTTCTTTGCTCCAGCGGTCAGGCTCGTCCTTCACATGGAGCAATACGGCGTCTTTTTCCGGAAGCGCCTGCGTGAGATAGCCGGCCATGATGCGGAATATGTCCAGTTTATCGGCATCCCGCACCACGTCCACGGCAAAACGGGCGTCTCGTTCCAGAAGCGGAGGTAGGATGTGCCGATTATGCAGAAGTACCGCGCACTGGGCCAGCGCCCGAACGCGGCGGCTTTCCTGACGGAGAAAGTCTTCGTCCCGCATGACCTTGAAGCTCAGCACGGCGTGATTGACCGAGCGCGCATCCAGAAATGTGCGATAGCGGCTGAACTGCGGAAAGCGCCCGCAGTCGTGGTAAAGAGCCGCCAGAACAGCCGCCCTTCCTGCTTCTTCATCCTGCAGGATTTCGCGAGGAACGGAGACTTCCTGCGGCAGATGTTCCACAATGCGGCAGGCATGTTCCAGTACCCGGAAGGTGTGCTCGACCTTGAGACGCAGGGGCGCGGCCTCCGGAATCTCGTTGAATCGTTCCGTATAGCGGAGGAAATTTTTCCTGTGTTCGCTCAAATCAACGCTGCTCATCACTGTCTCCGGCGGCTTCCCATCCTTCCTGAGCGGCTCTGATACGCTCCTCGCGCCTTTCTAAGTTCTGCCGGATGCGGCGATGTCCGGCATCCCAGCGGGGATCCCGAAGCAACCCGCCTGGCCCATAAAGAACGCGCAGGAAAAGCACGATGACAGCCGCCGTCAAGACCATGACGGTCAATCCGCCAAGCTGTCCCGAGAAAAAGCGTTCCATGACTTCCGACACGCGCGAGTTCTCCTGTAAAAACTGAGGTATGCTAGCCCAGGAAAGGCAGGGACGCAAGCATGGGTTCCCAGCACAGTCTGCCGTTCCCTGCCTGCCCTGGACTTGCAAGCCCCGTTCTTTTAATAATTTTGTAATTCCAGCAGGTTATCCTGTCAGCCGTCCCTGAATCCGCAAACGCCTCAGCGCGGCGCTTCCATTGACGCGTGTCGGTTTAGACGATAATCATAGAAAGGTATGCCCCGCGGCAGCCTGTCTTTACCGGACAGCACCAGCCGCGTATCACCAACAGCGATGGGAAGGGAATATCGGAGCGATCATGTCCGACTTTGTGCATCTCCACTGTCATACAGAATTCAGTCTGCTCGACGGAGCCATCCGCGTCGGCGAGGCGGCGAAAAAAGCCCACGCACTGGGTATGCCCGCCACGGCCATTACTGATCACGGCAATCTTTTCGGGGCAGCGTATTTCTACACCGCCTGTAAGGAAGCCGAAGTTCAGCCCATCATCGGCTGCGAAGTCTACGTCACCCGTGACCACACCGACAAGACGACGGAATTCGCCCGTGTACGCCACCACCTCATCCTGCTCGCCAAGAACAATGAAGGCTACCGCAACCTGATGCACCTCGTGAGCCGAAGCTGGCTCGACGGCTTCCATTACAAGCCCCGCGTAGATAAAAAAATGCTCGTCGGCCACACAGACGGCCTTATCGCCCTTTCCGCCTGCATTGCCGGCGAAATTCCCCGCACCCTCATGGGGACCAACAAGCTCATCACCGGTGGCGGCACCTTCGATGACGCCATCCAGTCCGCACGGGAATACGCGTCTCTGTTCCCTGACCGTTTCTATCTTGAAGTTCAGGCCAACAGCCTGCCAGAACAGGGGCCGGTCAATCGAAAACTTCTGGAACTGGCCGAAGCCACAAAGCTTCCGCTGGTGGCGACCAACGACTGTCACTATCTGAACGCAGAGGACGTGGAAGCCCATGATCTCCTGCTCTGCATTCAGACGCAGGCCAAGGTTGATGACGCCAAACGTCTGCGCTTCGATGCCAAGGATCTTTATTACAAATCGGAAGAAGAGATGCGCGCCGGTTTGGACGGCATACCCGAAGAAGCCCTGCAGAATACCATGAAGATCGCCGACCAGTGCAGCGGTCTGGAAATGCAGCTTCACGCTCCGCCGTACCATTTCCCCATCTACGAGCTTCCCGAAGGCATGACTCTTGAAAGCGAGTTCTGCCGCATGGCCCGTGAAGGTCTCAAAAAGCGCCTGGCCGTCCATCCCCACAGGGACAGCATCGACCATCAGGCGTACTGGGATCGCCTGGAAATGGAGCTGAAGGTCATCTGCGACATGGGCTTTCCAGGATATTTTCTCATTGTGCAGGACTACATCAACTGGGCCAAGAACAACGATATTCCCGTCGGGCCGGGCCGCGGTTCCGCCGCCGGTTCCGTCGTTGCCTGGGCTCTGCGCATCACTTCCATCGATCCTTTGCCCAACCACCTCTTTTTTGAACGCTTCCTCAACATCGAACGGGTCAGCATGCCTGATATCGACGTGGATTTCTGCGAAGACAGACGCCTTGAGGTACTCGATTACGTCACCCGCAAATACGGGAAGGACAAGGTTTCGCAGATCGCGGCCTTCGGCAAGATGAAGGCCAAGGCCGTGGTCAAGGACGTGGGCCGCGCCATGGGTATCCCGTTCAATGAAACCACGCGCATCGCCAAGATGATTCCCGCGGACACCAAAATGACGCTGCAAAAAGCTCTGGAGACCGTTCCGGAACTGGCAGAGGAATACAAGAACGATCCGCAGGTCCGCAAGCTCATCGATGTGTCCCGGCGTCTGGAAGGACTCACCCGCCACGCCTCCACCCATGCCGCCGGCGTTGTGGTTTCCGACAAACCTATGGAGGAATATCTTCCGCTGTTTGCAGGCCGCAAAGGGGAGCAGATTGCCGAGTTCGACATGAAGTTCGTGGAAAAGGTGGGCCTGGTGAAATTCGACTTCCTGGGCCTGCGCACCATGACCGTGATTTCCAACGCCGTGAAGAACATCCAGCTTCAGGGAAAACAGGCTCCGGACATGGAAAATCTGGCCACGGACGATCCCGGTATCTACGAACTGCTCTCCCGCGGCGATACCGATGGCGTGTTCCAGCTCGAAAGCTCCGGTATGCGGAACTACCTGCGTATGCTCAAGCCTTCCGGCTTTGAAGACCTTGTCGCTATGCTGGCGCTCTACCGCCCCGGCCCTCTTCGTACGGGTATGGTCGTTGAATTCATCAAAAGAAAACACGGAGAGATCAAAGTCACCTACCCGCTTCCAGAACTGGAATCCTGCCTGAAGGACACCTACGGAGTCATCGTCTATCAGGAACAGGTCATGCAGATCGCTCAGATCACGGCGCAATACACACTTGGAGGCGCGGATCTGCTCAGGCGCGCCATGGGCAAGAAAAAACCCGAAGAAATGGCCAAGCAGCGCAGCATCTTCATGAAGGGAGCCTCGGAGCGCAACGTCCCTGAAAAAGTCGCCGGCGAAATCTTCGACCTCATGGAAAAATTCGCGGAATACGGCTTCAACAAGGCCCACTCCGCCGCCTACGCCTACATCACTTACGAAACCGCATATCTGAAGTATTACTTTAAAGTCGAATACATGGCGGCACTGCTCACTTCGGAAATCGGGAATCAGGACAAAATCCTCAAGTATATTGCTGCATGCGGCGATATGAACATCAAAGTTCTGCCCCCCGATGTGCAGGTCAGTCTGCGTTCATTCACCCCCAAGGGAGAGGTCATTGTCTACGGCCTCGGCGGAGTCAAGAATGTGGGAGACGAAGCCATCAATGAGATAGTCCGTGCCCGTGAAGCCGACGGCCCCTACGCTTCCCTCCTCGATCTGTGCTGCCGCGTTAATCTCCGCAAGGTCAGCAAGCGCGTCATTGAAAGCCTTATCAAGGGCGGAGCATGCGACTGCTTCGGCGTCAGCCGCGCCGGGATGCTGGCCAGTCTGGACAACGTGGTCAACCGTGCACAAAAAAAACAGAAAGAAAAAACTTCCGCCCAGATATCCCTGTTCTCACTTGCTCCCGCGGCACAGTCTGCCCCAGTGCCAGGCATAGGCTTCCCCTGCGAGGAACAGGATATCCAGGAATGGGACGACGATCAGAAACTGGCGTTTGAGAAAGACGCTCTCGGTTTCTATCTTACAAGTCACCCCCTTCAGCCTTTCCGCAGGGATATGCTGCGCCTTGGACTGATGCCGCTGGAAGAGGTTGGGGAAAGACGTTCTGGTCAGATAAAGACCGGTGTGCTGGTGACATCCGTCAAGGAACTCGTCACCAAGCGGGGCGAACGAATGGCCTTCGTTCAGGTGGAAGATCTGACGGGACATGCGGAAGTGACCATCTTCCCCAAAACCTACGGCAGCATCAAGGAGATCCTCCATGCTGAACGCCCGCTTATCGAGCTTACCGCCACCATCGACAGCGATAACGCTCCGGAGACTGACGACGATGGCGACGAGGAGACCAATGCCAAAGAAATAAAGCTGCGCTGCGACTCCGCCCGGCCGCTGATGGACGCCTGCATGGACAGCAGTCAGTCCGTCATCATCCCCTACCCCGTGGAATGCACACACGAAGCTGACATTGAGGAATTCAAGGCCATTCTGGATAAGTACAAGGGGCCGTCCAGTGTCCTGATACAGTTCACACTCAACGGCCATATCTGCATCATGGAGCTTGGCCCCCGTTGGAAGGTCCAACCCGGCCCACTTCTCAACAAGGATATGGAAGCGTGGGCCAAAGCTCATAGTGCCGTAACCCCGTCCTGACCGCGACACGCAAAGGAAAAACCATGCCTGCTTCCCTCTGGCGTCTCACCATACGCGAGGAATTCGCCGCTGCCCACGCTTTGCGCCATTACCAGGGCAAATGCGAGACACTGCACGGACACAATTACGCCGTGGAAATGATTGTCGAAGGCAGAACTCTCACCCCGGACACGGAACTTGTCGTGGACTTCGCCCTGCTCAAGAAGGAACTGCGCGGTGAGCTTGCCCTGCTTGACCACCAGAACCTCAACGAACTTTCCCCATTCGACACGGTCAACCCGTCATCGGAAAATCTGGCTCGCTATCTTTATCAAAAGCTTAAGCAGCGCTTGAAAGATATGCCGGTGCGTATGTACAGCATGACCGTTGGCGAGACAGCCCGGCAGTCCGCCACCTATATGGAAGGAAATTAAGGCAGTGCGGAAGGCCGCGGCGTTCCTTCTGAGCCGGTGCGTAAGCCCGGAGCTGGCCACGGCTGCACATCTTGCGCAGGCGCGTGAACTTATTGACTTCGGACCCGTCCCGCCGCGCCCTCTTGCCGGATGCCCCATCCTTGCGGGCAACGCAGCCACGCTTCCCAACGATGGTCTTCACAACGACCGTCCCCGTCCTGTCATTCCCTGCGACAGTCCGTCATTGGAACGCAGACATCGGCTGGCGGTCGCGCTGTTCGCCATAAGCCGGCTCGTTCCCTCTGACGCTCAAGCACTCCTCTCCATCATGACAGCAACGGCGGAATACATCTTTCTTGCCGACATCAAGTTGCCGGAACGCAATCTGGAGCTTCCCGGCAACCTTGTGCTGCGTGGACTCATCAGGCCGTTTGTTCCTGTCCGGCGCGGCTTTCTGCAGCAAGGAGGTCTGGAAGGGGCAATCTATGCGGCGAAAGACCTTGCTCCTGTACGCCGGAGAACGTTGTTTGCCGGAGGAATACAGTGCGTTCTGCTCCGTGCCCTCTCGAAACGGGAGAACGGTGATCTTGATGCTTGCTCCCACCCTTAACACGGCGACAGGTAAGGCTATTTTTGCGGAAGCTCCATGCAGGCCCCCTGTTCCGGGGCTGGATTTTCCGACTGTTCTACGGCTCCCTTGCTTCCTTCGCCGGCCGGCATACCCACAAGTGCGCCAAGCTGCCCTTTAAAAATGATGCGCGTTGCCGTTGCGTCCGCCAGCTCTCCGAGATCCATGAGTTTTTCGAGAAATTCCAGAATCTCTCCGCGGCGCTCCTCTACGGACCACTTGAAATCCTCTTCAAGGTTCCCGGAGTTCAGATATTCCTCAAGTTCCTCAATGTAGCGCTTATTGAGTATGGCCATGGCTCGTCTCCGTTTCCGGCGTCTCCGCAGACACCTGTGTGTTTTCGCCATATCCGGCGCTTCGCGACTGATACAGGAGCTTGCTTTCCTGAATCGCCTGAACCGCAAGTGCGACCAGAACGGGGCCGGCAATGAGTCCCACAGCTCCGAACACAGCAAGGCTGCATATGATGGACAGCAGAAGTACGATCATGGAAGCCTGTATGCCCGTCTTCAGGAAATAGGGGCGGAGCAGATTATCTGCGCTGGACACGATGAGGCAGCCCCAGGCCAGCATGAGGAACGCGTCGGTCAGGGAACGGGTGGCTCCGAGGTAAATGGCCGCGGGAACCCAGATAAGCGCTGTCCCGGCCATGGGGATAACTGCGACAAAGATGGCCAGCAGTCCCCAGAAGGCTGGGTCAGGCACATCGAGAAGCCGCAGACCGATGCCCGTGAGCGTCCCCTGAATGACTGGTACGAAGACCAGCCCGATGAACACCGCCCGGCTCGCGTTGCGGAATACCAGCGAAAAGCGATCTACCATGCCGTCGTGCCCGGGCAGTACCAGCAGAACGGCGCGCCGTACAGCCGGAGCATAGACCACAAAAAGCGTTGTGAATATCAGAAAGAGCACCAGTGCCCAGACCGCTCCCATCGTGTCACCAGCCAGATTCAACCCGCTCGACAAAATGGTTCTGAACACGGCATTGACCACCGTATCGAACTCATGCTCCACTTTTTCGAGATATTCCGCGGCGTTGGGAACATACTCAATGAAAAGTTCATAGGCTTTGTGCAGGTACATCGAAAGCACGGGCGGAATGGGATGGCCGGACTGCCACCAGACGCTCAGCCGTCTTGCGCCTTCCATAGTCTGAGGCACGACCATGCTCACCGCGATGGTAATCGGGGCAGCCACGCAAAAAGACAATCCTGTAAGAAAGCAGCCTATGGCACGCAACTTGCCCATGCGCACCCGGAGCCAGCGGTATACGGGAAGCGTCAGCGCCGCGGCAACCGCAGCAACGAAGCCCGACGTGAGATGGGGAGAAAGCAGGATCCCCCAAATACCTATGGCTATGATGGCCAGAAGTCGCGCCATGAAACCTCCGTATTCATGAGCATCGCCTTTATTCATAGCGGGTAAGGATGGGAATGTCCAGATGTGTGGACTGTCGAGACACTGACTTTTATAATGACAAATGTTTGAGATTATGCTATCCTTCAAAAAAAAACGGAGGGTACCGAGATGCA
>NZ_CANRLT010000046.1 GCF_947631555.1 uncultured Mailhella sp.
CACATGGAACTATCAAAAGTGCTCCGATGAAGCCTTTGCCGGCATTCTGCCTCAGATAAAAATCCTCAAGGCCAAGGCCGCCTACGCCAAGGGCCGCAAGGTCGTTCCGTCCGCCTTCAGCGACTGGATAGCCCAGCATGTGGACGCCATCAACAAGCCCGCCGACTTCAAGGCCTTCCTGCTGCACTTCGAAGCCGTGGTCGGCTTCTGCTACGGCGAAGGGCTCAAGGATTAACCTCACCTCTCAAAAAAAAGGAATTCCCATGAAGCTCATCAACATACGGCAACTCACCGGCATCATCCGCCTTCGTTCCGGCCTGCACATCGGCGCCGGCAAGGACAGCGTCGAAATCGGCGGCATGGACCAGCCCATCATCAAGGATCCCGTCTCTAAGGAACCCTACATCCCCGGCTCGTCCCTCAAGGGAAAGTTGCGCTCCCTCCTGGAGACTTCGGCCTTCATGCAGAATGAAGGCACCAGAAAAGCCGTCCTCAATGGGCATCCCTGCGACTGCGGCAGGAAGGGCTGCCCGGCCTGCACCATCTTCGGCGCACACGCTGCGCCCCAGGACTGCGAAGACGGACTTGGTCCCACGCGCCTCATCGTGCGCGACGCCACGCTGACGCCCGAATACCGTGAGCTGTTCCAACAAGGTCGCCTGCCCATGGAAGTCAAATACGAAAACATCATCCACCGCGTCAAGGGCGTTGCGG
Source organism: uncultured Mailhella sp. (assembly GCF_947631555.1). GTDB lineage: Bacteria > Desulfobacterota > Desulfovibrionia > Desulfovibrionales > Desulfovibrionaceae > Mailhella. The sequence continues at coordinate 715 of NZ_CANRLT010000046.1, forward strand.
AGCATCCCCGGCCTCTGGAGCGTGTGCCTGCAGGAACCTGCTTCACCCTGAACATGGCCTTCCGCGTCTACGAGGGCGATTCCGAAGATCTGCTCGACAAGGTCTATAAGGGACTGAAACTGATCCAGCTCGATGCCCTGGGCGGGGGCGGTTCCCGCGGCAGCGGACAGGTTGTGTTCGAAGACCTGAAGATAGACGGCCAGCCCGTCGATCTCAACAAGATAACCGTGTTTTAGCGGAGGCCTCATGGCGCTTCACCGCTTTATCCTGCGCCCCCTCTCTGCGTGGGGGACCCCTCTGCGAAGCGACACGCTGACCGGACTTCTGCTCTATCGTCTGGCCGAAGACGAAGGCGAAGACGCGCTGAAGGCGGAACTGGACGCCTTTGAAAACGGCCATGCGCCGTTCGCGCTCTCCTCCGCCATGCCGGAAGGCACGGTCTTTGCCCCGAAGCTGCCCCCGGCGCGGCGGGAGACCTTTGCCCGTCTGACGGCAGAAGGCCGCTTCTGCACAAAGGAAAACCAGCCGCTCAGCCTGTTCGAGGCTCTCACCCAGTACAAGAAATTCCGCAAAAACCGCTTTCTGCCACTGGACGTATGGGAAAGGCACAGTATGGCGCTTTCCGCGGCGGAACTCTTCACCGAGTTCTGCCAGAAGCCGGATCTGTGGCCTGCCACACGCACCGTCTCCAGGCAGGAAATGCACGTCACCCTGAACCGCAGCTCCGGCGCGGCCCTGGAAGGCGGGCTTTTCGTTTCCCGTGCGTTTTGGGCCAAGACCGACATGCGCTTCCACCTCTATGCGGAAACACAGGATTCCCCCCGCCTGCTTGCCCGTCTCAAGCGCATCGGGCAGATCGGCTACGGCCGCGACAGCAGCACCGGCAAGGGCGTGTTCGAGATTGAAGAAGATCCTGCCTTCCAGGCTCCCGCAGCCGACGCTCCGCACAAGCTGCTCCTGTCCGTGCTTTCCTCCGGCGACCTGCACGGGCTGCAGGGCTGGTACGCCACCGAGGTGAAAACAGGCAAGGCAGGCCCGGCCGAAAGCCGCGGCAATCCGTTCAAAAGTCCGTTCCTCTGTGTGCAGGAAGGCGCGGTTCTCACGTCCCTGCCCGCAGGCCCGTACGTCCTGCACGGCATCCACTCCAACCCCGCCATCGTGCAGATAACGCAGCCGCTCACCCTGCCCTGCAAACTTGCGGAGGGAGAAGAAAGCCATGCCTGAAAACAATGATACTCGGTTTTCTCAACGCCGCGACTTGCGGAACGACAAGAGAACCATAGCCGGAAGAACTGAACCCCGGCGCTGGTGCGGTCAGGGCTTCTTCCCTTTTCGTCTGGAAGTGCTCACGCCGGTGTTCATTGGCTCCGGCGATGACCTCTCACCACTGGAATACGTCCTGCGCGAGGAAAAAAACGGCTGGCGGCTCCACAGCATCGACCTCCAGAGCTGGCTCATGGAACACGCCGCGGATACTGCGGTGCAGAACATCATAGCGAGCGGCGATCTCAACCGCATCTACCGTATGCTGGATGAAAAGGTCGATACCGGACGCTTCTCCGTCTTTTCGAGCCGTATCGATGACCCCTCTCTGGCAGAGGAACTGAAGCGCGCCTACACCGGCAATCAGACCCGGCAGAGCGGACAGAAGGGCAAGACCGGCGAGGTACGCGCGGCTCTCCGCAACCCGGCGGACGGCTGCCTCTACATCCCCGGCTCCTCGCTCAAGGGGGCCATCAGCACCCCGCTCATCAACTGGCTGGATAAGCCGGGCGCATCCTCGCTTCGCAGCGACATGGAAAAAGACCCGAAAAGGGGCGTCACGAACCGCCTGCGGGAAATGTTCGGCAGCATTGGCGAACACGCCATGCAGGCGCTCAAGGTTTCCGACGTTTCGGCTTCGCCTTCCGCCGGCGCCGTGGTGCGCGCCCTGGAACGAAGCAAAACGCCTGGAAAGCAGGGAACGCCCAAACCTCCATGTGAAATCATCCTGCCGGGGGAAGACGCCCTGTGGGGCCGGCTGTTCATGGACTGCCCGAAAAAAGCGGTCATCACCCTGCCGGATGGCCAAAGCGTCCCGTTCCGCGAGCTTGTCCGCCTCTGCAATGCCTTTTATACGAAACGCTTTACGGAAGAGCTGGAAAAATTCTACAAGCTCCCCCACTTCAAGGATGTCCACGCGGCGCTGCAGCCCGTGGTATCCAGGGTGCAGGCACTGGACGAAAACTCCATGCTCCTGCGCGTGGGCCATTATTCCCATGTGGAAAGCGTCACGGTAGAGAACAACAAGCCGTTCACCCGCATGGGCAAGAACGGTACCCCCATGCCCTGGGGCACGACCAGAACCCTGGCGGGCGGCAAGCTCCCGTTCGGCTGGATCATCCTGCACTTCTGCAGCCGGGAAGAATACGAACATGGCCTGCGCCAAAGCGAAGAAGCGCGGATGACCGCCGCGGCAAAGCAGCGGGAGGACGCGGAAGAGCGGCGCCGGGTGGCGGCAGAACGCGCGGCTTATGCGGTTCAGCTCCGCCGCCAGCAGGAGGAACGCCACCAGGCCGAAGAACAGAAGAAGGCGGAAGAACGGGCAAGGCAGGAGGAGCTGGCCCGGTGCATGGCCGAACTCTCTCCCGAAGAAGCCCTGATCCTGAAGCTGAAAACCGCCCCTGATGAAGCGCTTTCCATGGAGCTTTTCCGCGAGATGGAGGGCTGGACGCCCGAACTTCAGAAAAAGGCGGCCGAAGCCCTGTGCGGATGCTGGCAGACACTGGGCAAATGGGACGGCAAGCAGTCGAAGAAGCAGGAAGCCAAGATCAAGCGGGTCAAACAGCTCCTTTGAAAAACAGGGTGCGCGAACCTCACGCGCTTTCTGCGCTTCGGAAAAAGTCCTTTTTTTCCCACAGGTTGAAGATGGTGCAGAAAACAGGTTCGCGCATCCTGAAAAACGGCTTTTTCCAACGGAACGATGACAGGCGCTCCGCCCCCGTCCCAAGCCTGACGCCGCTGCATGGAGAGCTTCGCGAAAAGTCATGCCTAACCGACTGAAACCACATGAGATAGGAGGAGAGCTGAAACAACAGACCTGATAAAAGAAGGGATTATGACCCGCTTGACCAGTAAACAGTCATAGTCCATAAGGCGCGTCTTGAAACAACAGACCTGATAAAAGAAGGGATTATGACGTCAATGGACATCAGAGGACTACCCACCCCACAATGAAGAAACAACAGACCTGATAAAAGAAGGGATTATGACCGGCCAGCGCGTGGAACAGACGGAGTGGCACAGTATCGTGGAAACAACAGACCTGATAAAAGAAGGGATTATGACGTAGCATCCAGCGGCGGGTGATGGAGCTTTACGAGATACCCGCGAAACAACAGACCTGATAAAAGAAGGGATTATGACTCATCTGTCCAGTCTTGCTGTCCATGTATATCAAGGACAGAAACAACAGACCTGATAAAAGAAGGGATTATGACTTGTTGGGGTCGGTGAATACCAACACCCGACCCATTAAACTGAAACAACAGACCTGATAAAAGAAGGGATTATGACCCATGTGCGATTGCTTTAGCGACCATCGCCTCAAACTGGAAACAACAGACCTGATAAAAGAAGGGATTATGACGCCCTCTCCCTGGTTAAAGGTTAATCTTTCTTCAACTCCCGAAACAACAGACCTGATAAAAGAAGGGATTATGACTAGCGTGGAGAGTTCTTTTACCTTCCAAGATTTCAAAAAGAAACAACAGACCTGATAAAAGAAGGGATTATGACGCCATGTGTCGCCGCAGCCACTCGGCCTGCTCGGCCGTGATGAAACAACAGACCTGATAAAAGAAGGGATTATGACGAGCCATCGTAGAGATGCTAGCCACTTCGATTTCACTGGAAACAACAGACCTGATAAAAGAAGGGATTATGACGCTATTCGCGTCTTAACTGGATATGCCTTATCTAGCATATAGAAACAACAGACCTGATAAAAGAAGGGATTATGACGCTCGACCCGCTTGACCCAGCGTGTGCCTGCCCCCATCTCGAAACAACAGACCTGATAAAAGAAGGGATTATGACCCTGGGGAAGGTATTACTTAGTAACCCCATACTTAACCGAAACAACAGACCTGATAAAAGAAGGGATTATGACCGTACCATCAGTTCCGGATACTTGAACTTTCCATCCCGCGAAACAACAGACCTGATAAAAGAAGGGATTATGACGCCACAGTACGCTTATTTTTCCTGACAGGCGCATGTGAAACAACAGACCTGATAAAAGAAGGGATTATGACTTCCGTTCGTTTTTGACGGAAAGGGCCTTCACCACCACTCGGAAACAACAGACCTGATAAAAGAAGGGATTATGACCTGACCACACCTCATATCTGGTGAGCCATATCTTCCCCGTTGAAACAACAGACCTGATAAAAGAAGGGATTATGACTCATAGAAGCTATCAAGCGAGTCATAGTGCTTGACCCACTGAAACAACAGACCTGATAAAAGAAGGGATTATGACTGGGAAGAATGTAATCAGGGGACATAAACCCATTCAGAAACAACAGACCTGATAAAAGAAGGGATTATGACGGAAGGTCGTTACTTGGGGTCATAAAGTACTCTATCGAAACAACAGACCTGATAAAAGAAGGGATTATGACCCAAAGGTCTTCATAATATGTGGTAGTCGTACCACGATGGAAACAACAGACCTGATAAAAGAAGGGATTATGACCTTTCCGGACAGTCTCATGAAGCCTGTCCTTTTATAGCATGAAGAAACAACAGACCTGATAAAAGAAGGGATTATGACAGCAGATTGGCTTTGGCTTGAGCAGCATCTCAGCAAAAGAAACAACAGACCTGATAAAAGAAGGGATTATGACAAAACCAGGACCCTCCCCTGTAAGCTTTGAACGTACCTGAAACAACAGACCTGATAAAAGAAGGGATTATGACGGGCACACAAGACGATGTACATGTTAGGAAACACCCGAATAGAAACAACAGACCTGATAAAAGAAGGGATTATGACCCATATCATACTCAATTTTGAGCTGAGTCGGATGTAACCCAGGAAACAACAGACCTGATAAAAGAAGGGATTATGACTCACGGCTAACGGGTGAATATGGCCAACGGTATTTTATGAAACAACAGACCTGATAAAAGAAGGGATTATGACCCATTGAACCTACACTGGTAAGCCAAGCTGTGGGCGATGTCGAAACAACAGACCTGATAAAAGAAGGGATTATGACTGACTCATCCTTCCAGAAGACGTAAATGTCAGACATCCTGAGGAAACAACAGACCTGATAAAAGAAGGGATTATGACGGTAAATCGGCAGGGGTCATAAAGCCAGAGACTCTCCATACGAAACAACAGACCTGATAAAAGAAGGGATTATGACCCTCCCTCCTTCAAATCGCGAGAGGCCCAGGTTGCCACTCGAAACAACAGACCTGATAAAAGAAGGGATTATGACGGCGTGTCTGAGCCCCACCTTTCGTAGTATGTTAACCAACACGAAACAACAGACCTGATAAAAGAAGGGATTATGACCCATTGTTCTTAACAATCGCTGCAGGGCTATCACCCTGTCGAAACAACAGACCTGATAAAAGAAGGGATTATGACGTCTGCCCACACCTCATACTTTGTTAACCAGCACTCCCCTGGAAACAACAGACCTGATAAAAGAAGGGATTATGACGGGGGTAAGACCCCCGCTATTGGTTCTATGTCGTCGACATAGAAACAACAGACCTGATAAAAGAAGGGATTATGACTGAGCGCCGAAGCATCGGATATGTCCTCCTGGCTGCTCATGAAACAACAGACCTGATAAAAGAAGGGATTATGACTCAGCGAACGCCATCGCTGTCTGCCTGCTGACGGCCAAAGTCGAAACAACAGACCTGATAAAAGAAGGGATTATGACGGCGCCATGTGGCACCTTAACCACTCGGCCTGTTCAGGAGAAACAACAGACCTGATAAAAGAAGGGATTATGACGTGATATTCAGAACGCAACATATAAGCACGTTCTTTCATCTTGAAACAACAGACCTGATAAAAGAAGGGATTATGACAGGTCGGACTCATCGTCCGACGAAGCCGAGGCCTCAGCGGAAACAACAGACCTGATAAAAGAAGGGATTATGACCAGATGAAGGCTGGCCACAGCACGCTTAGTTTGCTGGCTAGGAAACAACAGACCTGATAAAAGAAGGGATTATGACGTTTGCGAAGTTGAACTCCGCCGTAAGAGGAATCTCAACTGAAACAACAGACCTGATAAAAGAAGGGATTATGACGCACACCATCTCAACACTGCAATGAGGTCTTGCCTCATACAGGAAACAACAGACCTGATAAAAGAAGGGATTATGACGCGGAGTGCCCCCTCCCAGGTTTTAAGGTTTATTCAGCGTGAAACAACAGACCTGATAAAAGAAGGGATTATGACGCAGCCAACATCTGCGCTAACTGCATGGCAGTTGAATAGCCCACAGTCGAAACAACAGACCTGATAAAAGAAGGGATTATGACTCCTCGGAGCAGTTGCCGAACTTAAATTCGGCTGTGAGGGAAACAACAGACCTGATAAAAGAAGGGATTATGACACGCTTGGCGTTCCAGGGTGCCATGTGATACCGCAACCGAAACAACAGACCTGATAAAAGAAGGGATTATGACGTTAGCAAGGATGGCGTTCACGTTTTCAAGGGCGGCGTTCTGAAACAACAGACCTGATAAAAGAAGGGATTATGACGGGCCTTGGTTAACTTTGTAGCCGCCTTTTCGGCTACGTTGAAACAACAGACCTGATAAAAGAAGGGATTATGACACCCTATCAGCGGCCGCCATACTGAGTATTTCCTCCTCAGTGAAACAACAGACCTGATAAAAGAAGGGATTATGACCCAAAGTGAAACTCTGCCGTGAGGGGTATTTCTACCCCTTCGAAACAACAGACCTGAATAAAGAAGGGATTGCCGGAGCGCGGGAGTGAAGACTTTGCAGCATTCACGAAGCTCCGGTGCGGCCGCAAGTCACGGAGGCTGACCTTTCCTGCTTCCGGGAGGACGGATCATGATCGCCTATGTCACCTCACAGGGTGCGCGCATAGAAAAGGAAGGACGGAGACTCATTGTCCACGGCAAGGACTTCCGGCACATCCTCTTTGCCGCGCATCTGGAACAGCTGGTACTCTTCGGCAACGTGAACATCACCGCTCCGGCCATGTTCACCCTGCTGAAGCAGGAGATTGACACCGTGTTCCTCCGTGCCGACGGGCGCTATATGGGCAGACTGGCGGGACGGGAACCGGCAAACGTCATGCTGCGCAAGAGGCAGTTTGCCCTCTGCGATGATACCGCCTTCAGGGTCAGGGCCGGACGGAGCATTGTTCAGGCAAAAATTCTGAATCAGGCCACGCTGCTTGCCCGCATCAAGCGCGCCAGGAACCGCCCCGCGGCCTCCGTCGCTGCGGACAATCTCCGCAAGTATGCGGCGGAAGCTCTGCACGCCTCCTCCTGCGCCGAGCTGCGGGGCATAGAAGGCCGGGCCGCGGCACTCTACTTCCAGCACCTGCCGCTGGGTTTTCTCAAAGACTGGGGCTTTGAAAGGAGAGTACGCCGTCCGCCCACCGATCCCGTCAACTGCGTCCTGTCCTTCCTGTATACCATGCTGACAAACCGCTGTTATGCGGCTGTCCGCGTGGCAGGACTCGACCCCCAGCCGGGCATTCTGCACGAACTTTCCTATGGACGGGACAGTCTGCCCCTTGACCTCATCGAGGAATTTCGCACCATGCTGGCCGACACGCTCACCCTTTCCCTGTTCAACATGAACATGCTGGACTGGGACGACTTCCGTACCCCTCCGCAAGAGGATCTGCCAGAGGAAACTGAAGAAAACCTGCGTGAAGACGAGACCATGAACCACGTGCTGACCGATCCCCTCGGTGCGATGTCTCCGCAGACGCTCCCAGAGGAAGACAGCCCCGATGCCGAAACTCCGGCGGAGGAACCGTTCTCCGGACAGAGCCGTGCCCTTCTGCTCACAAACAGCGCCATGAAAACCGTCATCACCGCGTTTTCCAAAAAACTGGAGACCTCGTTCCTTCACCCCGTGGCCGGAAAAACCATGACCTATGCCGAGGCCATCATCCATCAGGCGCGCCAGCTCCGCCGCCTCATCGATGGTTCTGCCGATGCCTATACGCCCCTCATGCTGAGGTGAGCCATGCACACCGTCATTGCCTATGATGTCTGCTCCAACAAGAACAGAACACGCATCTTCCACATTCTCCGGGATCTGGGCGTAAACAGCCAGCGTTCCGTCTTTGAATGCGAGCTTACGCTAGAGGAGACCCGCAGTCTGATTCTTCGCCTGGAGGAATATCTTGACCCGAAGAAAGATTCCCTGCTCGTCTACCCCCTGTGCCGGCGCTGCGCCTGCGGCGTCCGCATCCTTGGACAGGGGCTTTCGCTGGTACGCACGGACTGGGAAGTCGTCTGATGTACGAAACCTATCTCATCGCCTACGATATTCGGAACGCTGACCGGCTGCGCAAACTTGCCAGAATCGCTCAGGACTACGGCCTACGGATACAGAAGTCCATTTTCGAGGCCGAACTGCTCCCCTCGGAACTGAAGGACATGGAGTCCCGTATGAAAAAGCTCATCGATCCCAGAGAGGACGGCATCAAGATTTTCCACCTCTGTCAGTCCTGCGAAGCGCGGCGAACGGGTGCGGGACGGGGAAAGCCCGCTCTGCCGGATGCGGCATGGCATGTGTTCTGAAGCGTACCGTCTTGAACCTTTGCGACGTTGGCGATAACCTGCGGATATCTTCAGTCTCTTCCCGGAGGTTCGCATGAAGTTTCCCAAATTCACGCACCATATCTGCCTTGTCTCCGAACAAACCCTGCCCAATTACCTGGGCACCGTCATGCCGGATGCCTCTCCTCAAACCGTACACCTGGTGGTGACGGATCGCATGAAGGAACGGGCGAACATTCTGGAAAAGGCACTCCGGGAACGCGGCATGGCCGTGGAACACTACCCTCTTGCCTCTCCCCGACCGAACGAAATGCTTGCCGTTCTAAACGCCATACGCGAAAAAACACCTTCCGGCTCCCTTGCCGTCAATGTGACGGGCGGAACCAAGGTCATGGCCCTTGCCGCGGTGGAATGGGCCGGCATTCAGGACGAGCATCCATTCCTTTTCTATGTAGATACCGACAGCAAGAAAATTCTTCAGATCGGCGGCAAAATGGACGAGTTCGAGATGACGGTCAAACTCAAGGTAAAGGAACTGCTCAAGGCCGGGGCCGGTGCGTCCCTCAGAGAAAAAACAGGCGAGTCCCTCAACAAGGCAAAGATAGATCTTCTGGATCGTCTGTTGCGCTCGTTTCTGAAACACAACAGCGCTCTTAAACTTTTCAACGACTGCGCCCAAAAAGCGAAAGTACGCCAGTATCCGTATGCGGATATGCCCTCCTCGTGTCCACAGGGATTTATGGAGGCTCTTGACATGGCGAGAGAGGCTGGAAAACTCAGCATCGCGTCAGAGAAAATCATCGATTACCAGTCAGAAGAAAACCGCTCCTGGTGTAACGGCGGCTGGCTGGAACATTTTGTTAAAGCACTCCTTTATAGGATGCAAAGCGATGGAATAATCGATGACTGGGGCAGCAACGTGAAAATCCCGAACGAGCAGAAATCCCTCGGGAAGGCGCTCTCCCCAAACGATAAAAATGAGCTGGACGCCGCGTTCACTGTCGCCAACCGGCTGTTCCTCATCGAATGCAAAACGGCGGATCTGGCCAGGAACAACGCCTTTCCCGATGTCATCTACAAGCTCGACTCACTGAAAAAGAGTCTTGGCGGTGTGCTTTCCCGCGGGATGATCGTTTCCGTCCTCGAACCCCGCCATGCGGACATCCAGCGCTGCGAGGAACTGGGCATCAAACTGGTGTACGGCACGGATGTGCTGAAACTGGAAGATAAACTTAAAAACTGGATAGAAAATGTCCATCGCTGAACCGGCTCTTCTCGTCTGCACGGTGGGCGGAAGCCCCGCCCCCGTCCTTTATGGAATCAAGGCCCACAGGCCGGGGCATGTTCTCTTCGTCTGCTCCAAAGGCTCCGCTGCCTCCGTTGAGGAGCAGATTCTGCCCGCTCTCGAGGCTCGCCCCGCCTGGCGTCTTCTCCTGCTCAGCGATGAACAGGATCTGCTTACCTGTGTCACGGATATCCGCGCGGGGCTCGCAGGCGCGCTTGAAGCCTGGAATCTGCCCCGCGAGACCGCCCTGCTGGGCGATTTTACGGGCGGGACCAAGGTCATGTCCGCTGCGCTGGTCATGGCTCTCATGGAAAGCGATGTGCAGTTCACCTATACCGGAGGCGGCCAGCGTTCCAAAAACGGGCTTGGTGCCGTACAGGACGGCGAAGAACGCACCCTCTTTCTGGCCAATCCCTGGCAGGCACTCTCCTTCGTACACATTCAGCAGATGGCAGACGCCTTCAGCGGCTGCCAGTTCCAGGAAGCGGAAAGACTGGCGCAGATCATCGCCTCCCACGGTGTCCGCCCCGTCTTCTTTTCGGCCCTCGCCCTGCTGTCGCGGGCCTATGGACTCTGGGACGGTTTTTGCTATGCGGAGGCGGCAGAACTGTTTGACAAGGCGCTCCCGCTGCTGGAAAACGCCGCCCCCGCCTCGCTGAAGCCGCTCTTTGAGCAGATGCGCAGCAACGGATTCGCCCTGAAGACGGCGGAGTCCGAACTCCGCGGCTTTCTGAACCGGCAACAGCCCTGCCCGGCGTACCTGCGCGACGTTCTGGCCAACGCCCTGCGCCGAAGGGAACAGGGCCGTTATGACGACGCCGTGGCCCGGCTTTACTCCGTTCTGGAAAAGGCGGCGAAGATCGCCCTGCTCTGCGACTGCGGGCTGGATTCCAGCGCCCTGGCTCCGGAACGGATCCCGCCGCAGTTTCTTGAGGCCACTCCGCTCCTTCCCGGCCGGGACGGAACCCTGTACGTCCCGCTCTTCAAGGCCTACCAGCTCCTCGCCTGCCTGAACCATCCCCTGGGCCTGTGCTTCATGGAACATCAGGAAACCCTGGACAGTCTGCTCCGCGCCAGAAATTTTTCCCTGCTGGCCCACGGCTTCGAACCCGTGACGGAAGAAACCTGCGCCAGGCTTCAGCGCCTGGTCTTCACCTTTCTGAACATCCGTGAACAGGACATCGTGCGCTTTCCCGCCTTGAGCGCCTCAGTCTTAAAATAACGGCGGGAGTGCCCCGCTTCAGCTGCGAAAGCTCCGTCAAGGCCCTGCCAGGGAAGACAAGCCATGTGCGGCACCGGAAGGCGTGGCTAAAGGATATCGTGCATACTCAAAATACCGCTTGGCCGGCCCGCCTCGTCCGTGATGAACAGGCAGGTGATCTTGTGCTCTTCCATGACACCCTGGGCGCGGGCGGTGAGGGCATCGGCATCGATGCACACCGGATGAGGCGTCATGAGGCCGCGGGCCGTGAGGGAAAGGATGTCCGGACCCATGTGGCGGCGCAGGTCGCCGTCGGTGACGATGCCCGTAAGCCGCCCTTCTTCCACAATGCCCACACAGCCGAAGCCCTTGCGCGTCATTTCGGCAAGGACTTCCATGGTGGAAGCCTCCGGCCCGAGGAGAGGCATGGCCGCGCCCGTGTGCATGAGGTCGCGCACCAGGGTCAGCTTGCGGCCCAGCGAACCGCCCGGATGGAAGCGGCGGAAGTCCTCACGGCTGAAGCCGCGGGCGGAAAGCAGACACATGGCCAGGGCGTCCCCCAGGGCCATCTGCACCGTGGTGCTGGTGGTGGGAGCGCAGTCCAGGGGGCAGGCTTCGTGAAGCTGCGGCTGGAGCAGGAGATAATCGCAGTGCCTGCCCAGAAAGCTGTCCGCACTGCGGGTGATGGCCACGATGGGGATGGAGTTCTGCGAAGCGTAGAGCACGATGTCCGTGAGTTCGGCGGTATTGCCGGAATTGGAAATGGCGATCACGGCGTCTTCCTGCGTCAGCATGCCCAGATCGCCGTGGCTGGCCTCGGCGGGGTGGACAAAGTACGCGGGCGTCCCCGTTGAAGCCAGGGTTGCCGCCACCTTGCGGGCGACGTGGCCGCTCTTGCCCATGCCCGTGACGGCGATGCGGCCCTTGAGGTGAAGCAGGCAGTCCACGGTCTTCTCAAAGGTCTCGTCCAGCTCATCCGCCAGAACGTTCAGAGCCTCCGCCTCACTGCGCAGCACCTGACGCGCTTCCTCAAGGTAGTTCATCGTCATCCCCGCGCGGCCAGGATTCGCCGCACTGTTTCAAGGTCTTCCGGGGTATCCACGCCCGGCCCGGTGGGCGCTGTTTCCAGGACGCGGATGCTCAGCCCCGCCTGAAGCACGCGGAGCTGTTCCAGCTTTTCCGTCTGTTCCAGGGGCGAGGGCGGCAGAGAGCCAAAGGAGAGGAGCAGCCCGCGCCGGTAGGCATAAATGCCAACGTGTCCGAAATACTGCGGAGCCGCTCCGCCCGGGCGGGGATAGGGTATGGGGCTGCGGCTGAAATACAAGGCGTCGCCGTTATGCGCCATGACCACCTTGACCAGGTTGGGATCCTGCGCCTGCTCCCGGCTCACGGGGCAGCAGAGCGTGGCCATCTGAAGTTCCGGCTCGTCCGCCATGACCCGCGCCAGCCGTTCTATGGCCTGCGGATCCAGGAGCGGCTCATCGCCCTGAACATTGACGTATACGTCCGCCTCGTGCCGCTTTGCCACTTCGATAAGGCGATCCGACCCTGACGGGCAGTCGGGGCTGGTCATGCAGGCCGCTCCGCCGAAGGCGGTCACGGCGTCCAGGATGCGCTGATCGTCGGTGGCGACCAGCACTTCCCGAAACAGAGAGACACTGCGCACCCGCTCATAGACGTGCTGGATCATGGGCTTGCCGCAGATATCCACCAGCGGCTTTCCGGGAAGGCGCGTGGACGCGTAGCGTGCGGGAATGACGGCGATGATGTCCATCAGTACTCCTTGGCCAGGCGGTCAAATGCTTTCAGCATGGACAGAAAGCGGGGAAGATCCTTCAGGGCCAGCATGTTCGGGCCGTCGCAGGGGGCCTTGTCCGGGTCGGGATGCACTTCCATGAACACCCCGGCCACGCCCACGGAAACGGCTGCGCGGGCAAGTACGGGCACAAACTCCCGCTGCCCTCCGCTGCACGTTCCCTGCGCGCCGGGGAGCTGGACGCAGTGCGTGGCATCAAAGACCACGGGGCCGAAGCGCTTCATGATCTCAAGCCCGCGCATGTCCACCACGAGATTGCCGTAGCCGAAGCTGGTTCCGCGCTCGCACAGGGAAATCCGCTCGTTGCCCGTTGAGCGTGCCTTGGCGACCACGTTTTCCATCTCCCAGGGGGCGAGGAACTGCCCCTTCTTGATGTTCACGGGCTTGCCTGTGGAAGCCGCAGCCAGGATGAGATCCGTTTGACGGCAGAGAAAGGCCGGCGTCTGGAGGAAATCCGCGACTTCAGCCACGGGCGCGGCCTGCTCCGCCGTGTGGATGTCGGTAAGCACGGGCACACCGCGGCTGTCCCGCACCTCCGCCAGGATGGAAAGCCCCTCTGCCATGCCCACGCCGCGGAAGCCGGAGCCGGAACTGCGGTTGGCCTTGTCAAAGCTGGACTTGTAGATGAAGGGCACACCAGCGGCGGCGAAAATTTCCTTGAGCGCTGCGGAAACTTCCAGCGCGTGGGAGCGGCTTTCGATGGCGCACGGCCCGGCGATGAAGAAAAGCGGTGCGGCGTTATCCGCCGTGATATACGGCCGGCCGTGAAATTCCAGAGTAAACATACTGGCTCCTGCCCGTCAGACGACTAAAAAAGGGGACTGGACGCCAAGCATAGCTCAGCGCCCCTGCGACTTCAAGAGGGTGGGAAAAGGGAGGGAAAGCGAAAAAGGCGGGAAAGACAGAAAGGCATCTTGTTTTCCTGCCGGAAAACGCCAAAGGCAGCCGAACTTCCAGTTCGGCGAAAGGCCTCTTTCAGCCACTTCCCTAACCGCCGGAGGCACGAGCGTCAGCGAGCTGATAGCGAAGGCGGCGTGTTTGTCCGAACATAGCCGGCAAACATGGTCACGCCGCCGAAGCGGGGTAATCGCGCGAGCGTCAGCGAGCTGATAGCGAAGGCGGCGTGTTTGTCCGAACATAGCCGGCAAACATGGTCACACCGCCGGAGCGGGGTCAATCGCGTCGCTCCAAACGCGCTGCCGCGTGTGCCTCCGGCGGTTAATGGACGGGATTAGAAGCGTTTCAGGACCGCCGCCAGCGCCTTCTTGAGCGGTTCCCTGATCTGCTCGTCCTTGAGTCCGAAGTAGGTACAGGCCGTCAGGTAATCCACCCAGTCTCCGGCATCGAAGCGGTGCCCCTTCATCTTCACGGCCAGCATACCCTTTTCCTTCATGTAGGCAGCCAGCGCGTCCGTAAGCTGGATCTCTCCGCCCCGGCCCGGCTTCTGCCTCATGATATAGTCAAAGATCTCGCTCGGCAGCACATAGCGGCCCACGATGGCCAGTCGCGAATCCATGGTGCCCAGCGCCGGCTTTTCCACCATGTCGGTAATGCGGAACACACCCTCGGCAATTTCCGTACCCGCGACCATGCCGTACTTATCTATCTTATCCGCTGGGACTTCCATCACGCCGATGGCCGGCATCTGGTACTTCTCGGCAGCGTCCACAAGCTGGACAAGGCCCGCGTCGTCGCCCACGATGAAGTCATCACCCACCATGACGGCAAAAAAGTCTTCGCGGATCATGTTTCTGGCACAGCCCACGGCGTGGCCGAGACCGCGCTGTTCCTTCTGCCGCACAGACATGACATCCACCATGGCAGCGACGTTCCGCACCGCTTCGAGCTGTTTGGTCTTGCCTTCTCTCTCCAGCAGTTCTTCCAGCTCCACGCTGCGGTCAAAATAGTCCTCGACCACGCTCTTGTGGCGGTTCGTCACGAAGACAACATCGTGAATCCCTGCGCGCACGGCCTCTTCCACAACGTACTGAATCACAGGCTTGTCGAAAATCGGAAGCATTTCCTTGGGGATGTTCTTGCTGGCAGGAAGGGAACGCGTACCCCATCCGGCGACGGGGAGAATGACTTTGCTTATTTTCATAATACCCTCGTATCACAGCCGCATCCGGCCTTTCTTCTGTACACGCAAGGCCCGGCGCTCCTGCTGTCCATACAGAGACAGCCCTTGTCCTGAAAGACGTCCGCCTTGCAGTTCCTGCTTTATCACAATTTTGTTTCCTTCTCAATCACTTCAAGGAAGTAAATACAGGGAAACGTCTTTTTCCTATGCCGCCGAAGCGCGGAAGAGCGCCGAAGTTCCGTCCTTGCGTCCCGGCCCGGCTTGTCGTAACATAGCGTTGTCTGCGGCTCCCCGTACAAAGGAAGGTTGAACATGAGTTTTCTCAAGGCAAGCACCAGCTTCACCCGCTTCCGCATCCTCGACAGCGTCCCCGATGAGCTGTGGGCCGCCGTTCCGGAAAAGCTGCGCCAGTTCGCGTTCATGGACATCGACGACATTGCCGAGGAACGCTCCTTCGGCTGGACGAACTTCGACGACATGCTCGATACCAAATGGCAGCAGTCCCCGCCGGAAAAGGCCGGATACCTGACCTTTTCCCTGCGTCTGGAGACCCGCCGCATCCCTCCGTCCGTGCTTCGCAAGCATACGCGCCTTGCCCTGCGCGCCGAGGAGGAACGCCTCCGGGCACAGGGGAAAAAGTTCATCGCCCGCGAGCGCAAAAAGGAAATCGCCGAACAGGTGAAACTCCGGCTCATGGGACGCTTCCTGCCCATCCCCGCGGAATTTCAGGTGATCTGGAACATGACTTCGCAGGAAGTGTACTTTGCCTCCACGCAGACCAAAATGATCGAGATGTTCGCTGACCTCTTCGCGCGCTGCTTCGAGCTGAGGCTGGAGCAGCTCATGCCCTACGCCCTGGCCCTTCGGCTGTGCGAGGAAGACAGCGTGAAAGCCCTCGACGGCGTGGAATCGACCAGCTTTGTCTGATGCGCACAAGCGTTCCCCTGTTTTGACGGCGCGTTTCGCGCTTTGAGGTAGATTTTCATGGCAGATGCAGGCTATATCGGCGAAAACACGGATCTCGTCCTGGGGCAGGAATTTCTCACCTGGCTGTGGTTCCGCAGCGAAACCGGCAATATCTTCCGCATGGAACATTCTGAAAACAGCGATCCCTTCAGCGTGAGCATGGAACAGCGCATCGTTGTGCGCGGCGGTGAGGGAGAAAATCAGGAAACCGCCACCGTGTCCGGCTCCTTCTCCCCTCTGCGCGAGGCGCGGCTGGGTCTGCTCACCGGCAAACAGGTGGTGCGCTGTCTGGTGCGTCTGGAAAAGGACGGGCAGGCATGGCTCGTCACCCTGAAGGCCGAAGACTTCAGTATCAATTCCCTGCGCACGCCGCCCATCTCCAGGGAAGATGAAGCGGAAGACCCGGACGCGCTCTTTCTGGAAAAGGTCTACCTTATCGAGCAGGGCCTCGCCATGTTCGATGAGATGTACAGGCAGTTTCTGGAAGTACGCCTGGAACCTGCCCGCTGGATGCGGGAAGTTAAAGCCGTGGCTGAATGGATGCGGCACGATGTCAGCCAGGGCGCGATGCAGCCCCAGGTCTAGTCCATGAACGCGGCTCCTGGCGATTCCCGCTGGAAAACTCTGCTCCTGCGCGCCTTCCGCAAGCTGGTCTGGATGCTCCTCGTCCTCTGGGGCATCACGCTGGTGAGCTTTTTCGTCATCCATCTGGCCCCAGGTACACCCACGGACATGCAGACCAGTCTCAACCCGCTGGCCGGAGATCTGGTGCGGGAGAGGCTCAACGCCCTCTACGGGCTCGACCGCCCGCTCTGGGAACAGTATGTGGACTGGCTCTCCCGCCTCGTCCACCTGGACTTCGGACTCTCCCTCTCCACGGACGCTCGGCCCGTCATCGACAAAATCATGGAGCGTATGCCGCTCACCGTGGGCATGAACGTGATTTCGCTTCTGCTCACCCTGCTCATTTCCATCCCCACAGGCATAGTCTCCGCCGTCAGGCGCGGCTCCTTCTTCGACCGTACCCTCACCGTGCTGGTCTTCCTCGGCTTCGCCATGCCCAGCTTCTGGCTGGCCATGCTGCTTATGCTCTTCTTCGGCATCGACCTCGGCTGGCTCCCGCTCTCCGGCATCACCTCGCTGGACTACGCGCAGCTCAGCCCTCTGGGAAAAATGCTCGACCTCTCCAAACATCTCGTGCTGCCCGTCCTCGTGGGGCTGGTGGGCAGCATTGCCGGGACCTCCCGCTTCCTACGCTCCTCCATGCTTGAAGTTCTCCGGCAGGACTACATGACCACAGCGCGCGCCAAGGGGCTTCCGCCACGCCTTGTCATCGGCCGCCACGCCCTGCGCAATGCCCTGCTGCCGGTGATCACCATGCTGGGGCTTTCCGTGCCGGGACTCATCGGCGGCAGTGTCATCATCGAAACCATCTTTGCTCTGCCCGGACTGGGGCAGCTCTTCTACAGCGCTGTCATGGCCCGCGACTATCCGCTCATCATGGGCAACCTCGTCCTCGGCGCGGTGCTCACCCTGCTCGGCAACATGCTGGCTGACGCTGGCTACGGCCTTGCCGACCCGCGCATCCGTACCTCCACAACCAGCGGAGGCCGCTCATGAGACTTGAACTCCGCCGGCATGGCATGTTCCTCACCGGACTTGCCATCGTTCTGACCATGAGCCTGCTGGCACTCCTTGCGCCGTGGCTCGCACCCTTTGACCCTGCGGCTCTGGATCTGGACAGCATACTCATGCCCCCATCCTCCGAACATCTTCTGGGCACTGACGCCCTGGGGCGCGATGTTTTCTCCCGTCTGCTCTACGGTGCACGGGTGTCACTCTGGGTAGGCTTCGTCGCCGTGGGTATATCCACGGCCATAGGCGTGGCTCTTGGGCTGATTTCCGGCTATTTCGGCGGCTGGACAGACGAACTCATCATGCGCGGCGTGGACGTCATGCTCTGCTTTCCGTCCTTCTTCCTCATCCTTGCCGTTATCGCCTTTCTGGAACCCAGCCTGACCAACATCATGGCCGTCATCGGTCTGACCTCGTGGATGGGTGTGGCCAGGCTGGTTCGCGCCGAAACCCTCAGCCTGCGGGAGCGGGACTTTGTGGCTGCCTCGCGTCTGGCGGGAGCCAGTTCCGTCCGCCTCCTCCTCGTCCACGTTCTGCCCAACGCACTGGCCCCGGTGCTGGTCTCCGCCACACTGGGCGTGGCCGGAGCCATCCTGGTGGAATCATCGCTCAGCTTTCTCGGCCTCGGCGTCCAGCCCCCGGACGCGAGCTGGGGCAACATGCTCATGGACGGCAAGAGCGTGCTGGAAATCGCACCGTGGCTGTCCCTCTACCCTGGACTGTCCATACTCATCACGGTTCTCGGCTACAACCTGCTCGGCGAAAGCCTGCGGGATATCCTCGACCCCAGGCTCAGGGAACGAAGCTGACCGGCGTTTTCCAGCCCAGCTTCAGGCGGACGGAACGGAAGTCTGCTCCAGAGAACACTGCATCCACAAGAGTCCCGTCACCTCGTCGCCCACCTGTGGGACGTAGCCGTTCAGGACGTGGGCTGAAGCGTAGAGAAAGCCCGGCTGCCCCTGCCCGTCCCCACCGGAAAAAAGCGTGCGGATGCGCACATAGGCG
>NZ_CANRLT010000047.1 GCF_947631555.1 uncultured Mailhella sp.
CGGCTGGCACTGGCCTCCATCTCCGGGCCGTGATCCAGCCCGCACAGATGGCCCATGCCGTGGGCGAGGAGCCGCCGCGCGTGGGCGGACACGTCCTGCCCGTAGAGCACGGACTCCCGTTCCAGCGTCACGGCACTCAGCATAAGCGAACCCAGAGAGCGTCCGCCCTCCGGGAAGCTCAAAATATTGGTCGGCCCGCTGCAACCCAGGAGCCGCACGTTGGCTGTGGCGATCTCTCCATCCCCGCAGACAACGAGTTCCACGGCGGGAAGCGCCGCGCCGTGGGGGAAGGCCGTCCGGCGCATGGCGGCAAGCCACGCCGTCCATTCCCGGCGGCAAAAGCGGCAGGGAACGCGCACGGACACGGAAAGCCCGGCGTCTTCCGCCACGCCGTGGGAGCCTGCGTAAGCGTTCGCCCGGCCGCAGGCGAAGGCTTCCGGCGCGAAGGCAGCTCCCGCAAGGCTCTCAGGAGTTCTCATGAGCGCTCCTCCTGGCCGGGCTTGCGTCCCGCAACGGACGCGGATTTGGCGGCGGAATCGGAAGAGGACGGCACCGGAACCCGCACGGAGGAAACCGTCTCGGGCTGTGCGGGTGGTACGGGTTCCCCAGGCATGACAAGGGAATAGGTCTGTGCCCCAGCGCACTCAGCAGACTGGATGTCGGGGGCTGCGGCAGACGGCGTGACCGGCAAGGGATTCGCAACGCTGGCGGGGTTCGCCGTGTCAGTGGGATTCGCGGCAGATGAAGGCGGCGTCCCCGTGACCGAGGCTGCCCTTCCCTCTGTTCCCGCAGGCGGCACGGCGGAACGTGCGGCAGCGTTCGCCCCAGTTGCAGATGCTGGGGAAGTTTCCGGCTGTACTGCCGGCGCAGGCTTTGCGGGTGCGACGGTGAACACCGTTCCCGAAAGCCCTGTTCCGCCCCCTGCGGTCAGACTCTGCCCGCTTCTGCCCGGCGAGATCATCCATTCAGGTCTGAGTTCCGTGGCGTCAGGAACCTCCTTAACATCCTTTCCACCATCCTTTACGCCGTTCTTTGCGGCTCCCTTTCCGCAGCCCGTCGCACAGCCTTTCACGGCCTTCACGGCTTTTTCCCGAACCTCGTCTTCCCTCTCCTTTGTCCGAGTCTCCCGGCGGGGCCTGCCCTGTTCCGGATAGGCGATACGCTGATGAAAAAGGCCGGTGAGAATGCGCACAAAGGCATCGGTGAGCCGGCTCAGGTCGCGGAAGGTGAGATCGGATTCGTCAAGCTGGCCTTCCGCATAGATGCCGTTGACGATTTTAGCCACATGGGCGCGGATGCGGGCGGGAGTGGGGTCTTCCAGCGTGCGGCTGGAGGCCTCCACCGAGTCGGCCAGCATGACGATGGCGGCTTCCCGGCTCTGGGGCTTCGGTCCGGGATAGCGGTAGTCCTGCAAGTCGGGTTTTTCGCCCATCTGCAAGGCTTTATTGTAAAAATACATGGCCCCGCGTGTGCCGTGGTGCTGTTCGATAATGTCCGAAATCTCCTGCCCCAGGCGATAGTCGGAGGCCAGTTCCACGCCGTGCTTGACGTGGGCGTGCAGGATGAGCGCGCTCATGGCCGGCGAAAGCCTGTCGTGAGGATTCGGCCCGCCGAATTGGTTTTCCACAAAATATTCCGGCCGCGAAATCTTGCCCACATCGTGGTACAGAGCTCCCACCTTGCACAGCAGACTGTTGGCCCCGATGGCCGCGGCCCCGGCCTCCACAAGGTTGGAAACCACCAGCGAATGGTGGTACGTCCCGGGCAGCTCCATCATGAGTTCCTGAAGCAGCGGGTGCTCGAGATTCATGAGTTCCATCATGCGGAAGCGCGTGGTGTAGCCCATGAGCATTTCCAGAACCGGGCTGAGCGCAAAAAGCAGGAACAGCGAACTTGCCGCGTTGAGTAGCAGGCAGAGCATAAGCAGCGGCAGGTGACCGAATTCGACATGGGAAGCCAGTGCCGCGCCGAGGCCCGTCATCGCCATCCACAAAAAGAGCGGTACGCTTCCCCAGACCACGTCCTGCCGGTTCTGCGCGCGCAGAACCAGCCAGGTATCCGTCATGGCCGACATGAAGTAGAAGAAGAACAGCGCCGTGTCCCCGTGAAAGATCAGCGTCACGAAGAAGGAAATAGTCAGCCCCACCGTGCAGTAACGGCGCGCGGCAAAAATAAGCGCGGCCAGACCCGTGCCCCCGGCGGCGGGAAAGGCAAAGGCCAGAACGTGCGCCACCGGCGTGGACGTCACCACGGTGAACAGGTACATCGACCCCCAGGCCGCCAGCCCGAACACCGAAAGCAGAAGCGCGATCATGACCTGATCCCGCGTACGCAGCACCGTCCCCTTGTTCCCGCTCGGCGTGATGAACAGCCCCAGGAGCAGGAACAACCCCACAATGATGCAGCCGAAGAACACCGGCCAGTCCACCAGCCCGGGTGCGGCGCGGAAAAGTGCCTGAAGCTTGATCTGCTGCTCATGCGTCACCATGGTTCCGGCGCGCACCAGCACTTCTCCCTGCTGTACCTTGTAGAACACCGGCTCCACCGCGGCCAGCATGTCCGCGTTGCGCTGCTGCGTCACTTCCTGATTCAGGGACAGCGTGGGCAAAACCATGAGCGGCAGGATTTCCTGAAGCGCCACCTTCGCCCGCGCACTAAGCTGCGCATCGCTGCGCACCCTGCGGCCCAGCGCGGCCTGAAGCATACGCAGATCAATAAGTCCGCCCGCCTGGGTGCGCAGTACCTCCGTGCCGCTGTCAAGGTCTCGCACCACCGCCGTGTTGTCCGTGCTGGAAAGCTGGCGCATGTCCGCAAGGACGCCGTGGGCAAGCATTCCTTCCATCCACGGCAGCAACTTCTCCAAAAGGTACGTCTGCACCTGCGGCGTGGCAAGCTGCCGGAACGAATTTGCGGAAATTTCCGCCAGGTGCCGCTCGTTGAAGGCCCGGCGCACGCGCTCCATTCCGTCCGCATCCAGCCCCGTCCGGTTGATTTCGTTGAGCAGGCCGAGGCTCTCTTCCCGGAAGCTCTGCATCCCCTTCTTGTTGAGGTCGAAGACCATGGGCTGAAGCGCCAGCGCCCTGTCGCGGCGGCGCTGCGTGGCCTGCGGGTCTTCCACCATGAGGTCGCGGTCGGAAACCACGTCCGTGGCCGCAATTTCCCCGGCCGGATACAGTACCCGCGCCGGACGCACGGGCTGTATCGAAGCCAGGGCACTGAGCAGTATCAACGCCAGCGCCAGCGCCAGAAGCCCCCAGCCGTGATGATGGTGCAGCAGCATGGCGCGCGTCTGCGACACGAGCTGCAGCACACTGACCGGAGAGTTCTTCCTACTCTTTTTCATGACTATCATAGGCATCCACAATGCGCCCAACCAGCGGGTGACGCACCACGTCGCAGCTCTGGAAACAATGGAAGCCGATGCCACGCACCCCGTTCAGCACACGCAGTGCGTGGACCAGTCCGGAGCGCGTCTCGCCCGCCTCTTCCCCTTCCCGCAGGAAGGCCCGGTTCACCGGCGGCAGGTCGATCTGCGTCACATCCCCCGTGATCACCGCGCGTGAACCGAAGCCCATGCGCGTCAGAAACATCTTCATCTGCTCCCGCGTCGTGTTCTGCGCCTCGTCCAGGATCAGAAAGGCATCGTTCAGCGTGCGCCCGCGCATGAAGGCCAGCGGTGCGACCTCGATGATTCCCGCTTCCTGCTTCTGGGCAAAGCTCTGCATCCCCAGCATGTCCCCCAGGGCGTCGTAGAGCGGCCGCAGGTACGGATTCACCTTGTCTTCCATGTCCCCGGGCAGAAAGCCCAGGCGTTCCCCGGCCTCCACCGCCGGCCGCGTGAGCACAATCTTCTTCACCCGCTTTGCCGCCAGCATGGAAAGCGCCATGGCCACCGCCAGATAGGTCTTGCCCGTGCCCGCCGGACCCGTGGCAAACACCAGCTCGTGCGCCCGCAAAAGCTCCATGTAGCGGCGCTGCGCCGTGTTCCGCGCCAGTATCGTCTTACGCGGCGAAACAATGGCCGCCGCATCCCGGAACAGCCGCCCGATGTCCGCCCGCGGATCCCGCAGCAGCTCCTCGTAGCCCTGAAGCAGATCCTCGCCGCGGATCTCCCGCCCGGAACGCAAAAGCCCGTAGCCCTGCGTGAACAGATTCAGCACCAGTCCCCGGCGTTCCGGCCGTGCGTCCGTCACCGTCAGCTCTGTTCCCCGCGTTTCCAGCTCCGCGCCCGAAGCGTCCGCAATCAGCTCTATATGCGCATTGAGCGGCCCGAAAAGCTCACTCGCCAGGCGGGCGTCTTCAAAGGCCAGCGTTTCCGAAAAGGCTGTCTTCACCTGCATGTCCTTTCGTTCCCACTTCCTGAAAGGAGTATCTCTTCTTCCCCATACGCTAAAACCTCCCGCTCGTCCAGCCGAGGGTGTGGGGGAAGAAAAAGAAAGACAGGAAAGGCAAAAATGCTCAAAACCTTAAACCGCCGGAGGCGCGGCGCGTGCGCTGCCGATAGCTCGCTTGCCGTGCGCAATCAGCTTTGCCCGCTGCGCATGATTGCGGTCGGTGAGCGGGGTAGTCGCTCCAAACACGCTGCCGGTCGCGCCTCCAACTGTCTAAGGATCATCAAAAATTCCAGCCTCGGGTTCCCATCGTCTTTTTTACCAATTTTCCACGTTTATGTCGATTTTCTCAGTGTTCGGCTGCGGTCTTCGCCTATGCCTTCCGCGCAAAGGCGGACATCTGCCGCAGAGAGTGCCGTTTCCGTCTCAGGATGCACCAAAAAAACGACAAAAGTGTAGAAATGTCTTTTTCTCGTTAACCCGTTCTTTTTCTTTGGCAAAATTCCAGCCTCGATGATCTTTTTGTTCCAGGCGGGGAATATTTTTCTACGTTTATGTGGAAATGTTCAGTCCTTTTGTGGATGCTGTCTCCGTTTCTGAAAAAAATATCCATACTTTTCGCTGTATTGGAAAATACTTTTCCTCCTGGCACGCTTTTTGCTTCAAGGGAAACGAATATTTCCCCGGGGCTGCCCCGGAAAAGGAGTTTAGGAAAATGGCAAGTACACCCGCCGATCCTCGTGTGGACGAATACTTTGGCTGTGACGTGTTCTCACTGGATACCATGTGCCGGCATCTGCCGCACGATGTCTATGTGGAACTTGAAAAGACCGTCCGGAACGGCAGCCGCCTTGATCCGGCCATCGCCGACACCGTGGCCAACGCCATGAAGGACTGGGCCGTCTCCAGAGGCGCGACCCACTACACCCACTGGTTCCAGCCGCTCACCGGGCTTACCGCCGAAAAGCACGACGCCTTCCTCCAGCCCGTGGACGGCAGGATGATCAGCTCCTTCTCCGGCAAGACTCTGCTTTCCGGCGAACCCGATGCCTCCAGCTTCCCCTCAGGAGGTCTGCGCTCCACCTTCGAGGCCCGCGGCTACACGGCCTGGGATCCCACCTCGCCCGTCTTCCTCGTAGGGCATACCCTGCATGTGCCCACCATGTTCTATTCCTACACCGGCGAAGCGCTCGACCGCAAGGTTCCGCTGCTGCGTTCCGTGTCCGCCGTGTCCCGTCAGGCTCTGCGCGTGCTGCGTCTCTTCGGCAACACCAGCGCCCGCTACGTTGTGGCGCAGGCCGGACCGGAACAGGAATACTTCCTTGTGGACAGGGAACTTGCCGCCAGACGTCCCGACCTGCTGCTCACCGGCCGCACGCTCTACGGCGCGCCCACGCCCAAGGGCCAGGAAATGGAGGATCACTACTTCGCGGCCATCCCCGAGCGGGTCATGGACTTCATGGAAGATCTGGAACGCCACCTCTACCGCCTGGGCATCCCCGCGCAGACCCGCCACAACGAAGTGGCCCCGGCGCAGTTCGAGCTGGCTCCGCTCTATGAAAAGGTGAACATCGCCACCGACCACAACATGCTGGTGATGAACCTCATGCGCTACCTCGCGCCACGGCACGGCTTTGTCTGCCTGCTCCACGAAAAGCCCTTTGACGGCGTGAACGGCAGCGGCAAGCACAACAACTGGTCTCTCGCCGATTCTGACGGCAACAATCTGCTCAAGCCCGGCGACACGCCGCAGGACAACGCTCAGTTCCTCGTCTTCCTTGCCGCCGTGCTGCGCGCCGTCCACAAGCACGCCGCCACCCTGCGCCTCGGCACCATCGGCGCCGGCAACGACCACCGTCTGGGCGCCAACGAAGCCCCGCCCGCCATCATTTCCGTGTACACCGGCGACCAGCTCGCGGACGTGATCCACTCCTTCACCGGCGACACCTGCTGCGCCAGCAAGGGCAAGCCCACCCTGAACATCGGCGTGGACGTTCTGCCCCCGCTGCCCTGCGACTATTCCGACCGCAACCGCACCAGTCCCTTCGCCTTCACGGGCAACAAGTTTGAATTCCGCGCCGTGGGTTCCTCCCAGTCCATCGCTCCGGCCAACATCGCCATCAACGCGGCCGTGGCCTGCGCTCTGGAAGAAATCGCCGACCGTCTGGAAGCCGAAACCGCCAAGGGCACGCCTCTGAACGATGCCGTGCAGTCCCTGCTCACCGACCTGTTCACCGAACACGCGCCCATCATCTTCAACGGCAACGGCTACACCGAGGAATGGCCCGTGGAAGCGGCCCGCCGCGGCCTGCCCAACTACAGAAGCACGGTGGACGCCCTCCAGCACTACAGCGACCCGGACGTGCTCGCCACCTTCGTCAGCCAGGGCATACTCACCGAACGCGAATGCCTGTCCCGTCAGGAAATCCTCTTCGAGAACTACGCCAAGAGCATCGCCATCGAGGCCGCCACGGCCAGCCGCATCGGGCGCACCCTCATCGTGCCCGCTGTGCTCAAGGCCCAGAGCGAGGCCGCGGCCGCCCTCGAACACACCCGCACGGCCCTCGGCAGCGCCCCTGCCTCCCTGGTGGAACATGTGCGCGCCCTGGCGGATGGTCTGGACGGACTCATGCAGGCTCTGGATGCGCTGGACGGCGTGCGCGCCAAACTCTCCGGCATCGCCGAAGCGCCCGCAGCCGCCGCCCTCGCCCGTGACGAAGTCCTGCCCGCCATGAACGCCTGCCGCACGTTCGCCGACAGCATGGAAAGCCTCGTTGCCAGCAGTGACTGGCCTCTTCCGAGCTACGCCGAACTTATGTGGACGCACTGATTTCCCGGACGGAAACCGTCAGCGCCCCGCTCAGGGAGGTCCCTCTTCGGAGGGCCTCCCTGCCCTGACACCCGGAATAAAACAATTTTGTACCAATACAATTTTTTCCCGACCATTGTGAATCAAGGATACCGCCTATGTGCAGAATCGGGTCGATCAAAAGCAGAACGCCCATCGGGCCGTCCACTGCGCTGGAACTCATGATCCCGCAGCAGGAAGGGCACGACAATTCCGGCTACGCCATGGTCATGCAGGATCTGTTCGGAGTCTTCGCGGACTTCAAGGACAAGCCGCTCCTCTCGGCGGCCTGCAATGCCGAAGGCGCGGCGCTCATCGACGAATACATGGAGGAGCGCCATTTCTCGCTGCTCTACAGCTGGACTCCCCGGCCCGACGCACGGCCCGGGCTGGACATCAGGGCCATGCCCCGCTACCTCTTCTGCGTCTACGACTATCCGCCGGAATACCGAGACATGAGCATGGAGAAGAAGGGCGAAATCATGCTGGACGTGCGCCTGGCCCTGCGCCGCCTCCTCGACGCCAGGGAAAGCGGTTACGTCTATTCCTTCTGGCCCGATGTCCTCACTCTGAAGGAAATCGGCGACCCGCGGGACATCGCCGCCTATTTCCGCCTCTGGGACCCGGACTGCCCCCTGCGGGCCAGAAACATCGTGACCCAGTGCCGCCAGAACACCAACTATGCCATTGTCCGCTACGCCGCCCACCCCTTCTTTCTCCAGGGCTACACCCTGTGCGCCAACGGCGAGAACACCTTCTACACCAAGAACCGCGAATTTCAGAAATCCCTGCACCGCGGCTACATCGGCTTTGAATCCGACTCCCAGTGCTTCCTCTACAGTCTGCACTACGTGCTGCACGAGATGAAGTGGCCCCTGCCCTACTACAAGCACGTCATCACGCCGCTGCCCTTTGCCGAAATCGACCGCCGCGAGGACCGAGACGTGCTGAACCTCATCCGCGAGACCCTGGCTCATCTGGAAATCAACGGCCCGAACACCATCATCGCCATGCTCCCCGACGGCCGCATGATCACCTGCTGCGACTCCAAGAAGCTGCGCCCCGTGGTCGTCGGCAGGACGGACGACATGCTGGCCATTTCCTCAGAAGTGTGCGGGCTCAACGCCATCATGCCGGACCGCGACACCTCCGGGGACATCTACCCCGATGAGCGCGAAATCATCGTCATCGACAACGAACTGAGGGTGCAGCGATGCAGACAGTAAAGGCTCTCGACCTCTATCCCGGCGATCTGCGCTGGATCATCGAATACGACCCTGCGCGCTGCACCATGTGCGGAAGCTGCGTGGCCCAGTGCACACAGAACGCCATCGAAGTACGCATGATGCGGCAGGATCTCACCGTGTCCCGCGCCGCGCAGCCCGACCCCGAACCCAGCCACCTGGCAAGGCCGGTCATCCGTCAGAAGACGGACATTGAGCACCTGTGCGTGGGCTGTGGCTTCTGTCAGAAGGTCTGCCCCAACGACGCCATCCGCCCCGTGCGCAATCCCGACCAGCGCCTCCCCCTGCTGGCCCGCGGACACGGACCCATCAAGCGCGGCGGCCGCACCGAACTGAACAGCCAGCGCACCCTGGACGCCATCGTGGTGGGCCGCATCAGCCAGATGACCGACCCTTCCCTGGACTCCGAACGCCACACCTTCGACGTGCGCGCCCCCCTCGGCCGCGTGCTGCCCTCCCGTGAGCTGCCGCTGAAGGTGGAGAACGGCAGGCTGGTCAAGACCGGCACTACCCCGCCGGTGAACTGGATCTATCCGCTCATCTTCAGCGACATGTCCATCGGCGCCCTGTCCACCCGCGCCTGGGAAGCCGTGGCTCTGGCCGTTGCCTACCTCAACGAGGAATGCGCACTGCCCGTGCGCATGAGTTCCGGCGAGGGCGGTATGCCCATCCGGCTGCTGGAATCCGATCAGCTCAAATACTTCATCATCCAGATCGCCTCTGGGCACTTCGGCTGGGACCGCATCATCAAGGCCCTGCCCCGCATGAAGAGCGACCCCGCGGGTGTGCTCATCAAGATCGGTCAGGGCGCGAAGCCCGGCGACGGCGGCCTTCTGCCTGCCTCCAAGGTGGCTCCGCACATCCAGGCCATCCGCGGCGTGCCGAGGTCCACGCTGCATTCCCCGCCCAACCATCAGGGCCTGTACTCCATTGAGGAATCCGTGCAGAAGATGCACCTCTCCCTCAACGCGGCCTTCGGCTTCCGCGTGCCCGTGGCCATCAAGTGCGCCGCTTCCGGCTCTTCGGTGTCCGTCTACAACAACCTGCTACGCGACCCCTACAAAATCTGCGGCGGCTTCTTCCTCGACGGCATACAGGGCGGCACGGGCGCGGCCAACGAGGTCTCTCTGGATCACACCGGGCATCCCATCGTCTCCAAACTGCGCGAATGCTACCTTGCCGCCGTGCAGCAGGGCCTTCAGGGGCAGATACCGCTCTGGGCGGGCGGCGGCGTAGGGCTTACCGGCAACGCCGCGGCCGACGCCTTCAAGATGATCTGCCTCGGCGCCAACGGCGTGTTCTGCGGCAAGATTCTCATCCAGCTCCTCGGCTGCGTGGGCAACGAACACGGCCGCTGCAATTCCTGTTCCAACGGCCGCTGTCCCAACGGCATCTGTTCCCAGGATCCCCGCTTGGTGGCCCGCCTCGATGTGGACAAGGGCGCCCAGAACATCGTGGACTACGTCCTCGCCTTTGACAGCGAACTGCGCAAGCTCATGGCTCCCGTGGGCAACAGCTCGCTCCCCGTGGGACGCTCCGACGCCCTGGTTTCCACCGACCGCGCCATCGCCGAAAAGCTCGGCATCGCCTACGCCTGCTGACAAGGAAGACAGAAATGTTCACCATAGATACTCTCTCCGGCCACGAACGCATGTCCACCCAGGCCCTTCTCACGCAGATCAGCGAAGCGCTGTCCCGCGGAGAGACGGAATTTGACATCCGCGCCTCCGGCCAGCACGACATCGGAGGCCCCCTGTGGAACGCCGAGGGCAGGCCCCTGCACTTCCATGTGACCAACCCGGGCCAGCGTCTGGGCTGCATGGGACTGGACGGCACCGAAATCATTGTGGACGGCCCTGTTCCCGCCGACGCCGGCTGGCTGAACTCCGGCGCGCGCATTGTGGTCAGGGGCGACGCGGGCGACACGGCCGGCCACTGCGCCGCCTCCGGCGTGGTCTACATCGGCGGACGCGCGGGCACGCGCTCCGGCTCGCTCATGAAGCACGACCCGCTCTACCCCGAGCCTGAACTGTGGATCCTCAAGAATACCGGATCCTTCCCCTGCGAATTCATGGGCGGCGGGAAAATGGTGGTCTGCGGCTGCGACAGCGAAGACTTTGCCTCCGTCCTCGGTGAGCGCGCCTGCGTGGGCATGGTGGGCGGCGTGGTCTATTTCCGCGGCAACCCGGGCTGCTACGCCGCCGCCGACGTGAGCCTCGGCGCCCTTGACGACGCCGACATCGCCTTCCTCGCGAAGGGCATGGAAGACTTTCTCGCCGCCACGCAGCACAGCGACCTGATCCCTCTGCTCACGCGCTGGGAAGAATGGCGCAAGCTCACGCCCCATAAGGCGGGCGAGGGCGAGGAAAAGCCCCTGAGCATGGCCGACTTCCGCAAGAATGCCTGGGTCAGGGGCGGCATCTTCGGCGATGTGGTGCGGGACGACTGGCGCGTCCACACCCTGGTGGAGCGCGGTGAATACCGCCTGCGCGTCCCCCGCTGGGACAACGCCGCCACCGCCGCGCCCTGTGAGTATGACTGTCCCTCGCACATTCCCACGCAGAGGCGCTTCCAGCTCCTGCGCGAAGGACGTGTGGACGAAGCGCTGCGGCTGATTCTGGACTATTCCCCCTTCCCCGGCTCGGTATGCGGAGCGGTCTGCCCCAACCCCTGCATGGACGCCTGCACCCGCGGCGCACGCCTTGACCTGCCCGTGCAGATCGGCGCCCTGGGGCGCAAGTCCGCCGCCGTCAGCGTGGAGAAGCCGAAGAAGCGCACGGGGAAGCGCGTGGCCGTCATCGGCTCCGGCGTGGGCGGGCTTTCCGCCGCCTGGCAGCTCGCCCGCAGGGGCCACGATGTCACGGTCTACGAGGCCGATTCGGTCATCGGCGGCAAGATTGAGCAGGTCATACCCCGCGCCCGCCTCGACCACAGCGTGCTGGCTGCGGAGATACAGCGCATCGCGGACATGGGCGTGAAATTCGTCACCTCCTGCCGCGTGGACAAGGCCGGATTCGCCGAACTGCGCGCGGCGAACGATGCCGTCATCGTTGCCGTGGGCGGCACGAAGGCCCGCATCTTCGACTGGCCCGGCAAGGAACGCATCGTGCCCGGCATCGACTTCATGAAGGCCGTGAACCGCGGCGCTCATCCCCGCGTGGGCAGGAACGTCATCGTCATCGGCTGCGGCAACGCCGGCATGGACGCCGCCGCCGGAGCCTACGCGGAAGGCGCGGAACACGTCACCTGCATCGACGTGCAGAAGCCCGCGGCCTTTGACAAGGAAATCGAGCACATCCGATCCCTGGGCGGGGACATTGTCTGGCCCGTCATGACGAAGGAAATCACGGAGGCGGGTGTGGTCACCGCGGATGGCCGACTCATCCCCGGGGACATGGTCATCATCACCGTGGGCGACGAGCCGGAAATCGACTTTCTCCCGGAGGGCGTGAAGACTTTCCGCGGAAGCTGGCTGGTCCCCGGCGCGGATCAGAGCATACTGCCCGGCGTCTTTGCCGTGGGCGACGTGGTGAAGCCCGGTCTGCTCACCGCGGCCATCGGCTCCGGCAAGCGTGCGGCAGAGGCCGCGGACGCCTGGCTTGCGGGCCGCGCCTGGACGCCCTCCCCTGCGCGGGAAAAGGCCGGATCCAGGCTCAGCCTGGAATACTTCGCCAGGGTGGACAAGGCCGCCCTCCCCGCGCCCTCGGAGGATTACTGCCGCTGCGTGAGCTGCGGTTCCTGCCGGGACTGCGGCATGTGTCTCCAGTCCTGCCCGGAAAAGGCCATCACCCGTGAGGAGACTGCGGACGGCTTCCGCTACGAATCCGACCCTGCCCGCTGCATTGGCTGCGGCATTTGCGCCGGCGTCTGCCCCTGCGGAGTCTGGACGCTTGAACCGAATGCCTCCATGGAATAAAACCCGGGCGGCCCGCGCCGCCCTTCACCCTTCGCCTGCAAGGAAATCCTTATGCCCAAGATGAATGATGCCTACGCCGCCCTCCCCGGCAGCTACCTTTTCAGTGAAGTCGCCCGCCGCGTCAAGGCCCACAGGGAGGCGCATCCCGAAGCCGAAGTCATCAGCCTCGGCATCGGCGACGTGTCCCAGCCCCTCATCCCCGCCGTCATCGAGGCCCTGCACCAGGCCGTGGATGAAATGGGCAAGGCCGGCAGCTTCCGCGGCTACGGCCCGGAACAGGGCTACGCCTTCCTCCGCGAAGCCATTCTCGAACACGACTTCAAGCCCCGCGGCGTGGCTCTGGAAGCGGACGAAATCTTCATCAGTGACGGCGCCAAGAGCGATGTCGGCAATATTCAGGAGCTGTTCGGCCCGGACGCCGTAGTCGCGCTCACCGATCCCGTGTACCCGGTCTATGAGGATTCCAACGCCATGGCAGGGCGCGCCGGAGAGAGGAAGGACGGCCGCTGGAGCCGCATCGTCTACCTGCCCTGCACGGCGGAGAACGGTTTTGAACCGGCTCTGCCCGAACGCCGCCCGGACATGATCTATCTCTGCTGCCCGAACAATCCCACGGGCACGGTGCTCAGCCGCGCGGCCCTGACCCGCTGGGTGGACTACGCCCGTGAGAATGACGCCGTGATCCTCTTTGACGCCGCCTACGAAAGCTTCATCTCCAGCCCGGAAATCGTCCACAGCATCTACGAGATCCCCGGCGCCGACGAGGTGGCCATCGAATTTCGCAGCCTCTCCAAGACCGCAGGCTTCACCGGCCTGCGCTGCGCCTACACCATGGTTCCCCACAAGCTCAGGGCACACGCCGCGGACGGGACGGAACTCTCGCTCCACGACATGTGGCTGCGCCGCCAGTGCACCAAGTACAACGGCTGTCCCTACATCGTCCAGCGCGCGGCCGAAGCCGTCTTCCGCGAACCTGCTCAGGCGCAGCTTGAGGCACAGCTTGGCATCTACCGCGCCAACGCCCGCATGATACTCGACACCTGCACCTCCCTCGGGCTTGAAGCCTTCGGCGGCGAACATTCCCCCTACGTCTGGCTGCGTACCCCTCAGGGCATGAAGTCCTGGGACTTCTTCGATCTCATGCTCAGCCGTGCCTCCGTGGTCTGCACCCCGGGCGTGGGCTTCGGTGCCTGCGGCGAGGGCTACGCGCGCTTCACCGCCTTTGCCTCGCCCGAACAGACCCTCAAGGCCCTGGAACGCTTCCAGAGCATACTCTGACACCCTTTCTTTCGGGAGACGAACGTGTCCGGCGCACCTGTCCTTCACTCGTATGCCAAGCCCGCCCCCGCGGACTTCGGCCCGTACCTTGCGAGCCTGAAAAAAATCGTCAGCGGGCTTGCCCCGGGGACGCCCTTCCGCGGCGCGCTGAACCTTGTGCTGTCGTCCCTTGCCGGGACCATGCACTTTCTGCGCCCGCACATCGTCGTCCAGGATCCGGAAAACGGCAGCCTGCACCTGTCCATGGCGCTGGGGCAGGCCGCAGTCCCGCATCTCTCCTATGCGCCCGGCACGGGCATCACCGGGCAGGTCTTCGCTTCGGGCAAGCCCATCATCGTGGGGCGGATGAAGGATCATCCAGACTTCATGAACCGGCTCTTTGAACGCAGCGAGGATCAGCTTGCCACCCTGAGCTTCATCTGCGTGCCTGTCCTCGCCGAACGCGCGTCCTCACAGGACGGCGCCCCCAAGGTCCTGGGCACGCTGAGTGCCGATACCGGCATGGCCCCCCCCGACGTGCTGCGCCTGCGCTGCAGTTTTCTGGAAGTGGTGGCCGCACTCATGGCACATCAGGTGGCCTGTCTGCAGGAAGACCTGCTCCGCCAGTCCGCGCACTACACCCGGCAGGACGACAAGCCCCTGCCCTCGGCGCTCTCTGCCCTGCCCGCCATCGTGGTGTCCTCACAGGCCATGAACCACGTCCTGCACCATGTGGCGCAGGTAGCCCCCAGCCAGACCACGGTGCTTCTGCGCGGGGAATCCGGCTCCGGCAAGGAGCTCATGGCCGCAGCCATTCATCAGTGCAGCGAGCGGGCAAAAGGCCCCTTTGTCAAGCTGAACTGCGCCGCACTGCCCGCGGATCTGGTGGAAGGCGAACTCTTCGGCTGGCAGAGGGGAGCCTTCACCGGCGCGCAGCAGGGACGCCGCGGCGTCTTCGAGCAGGCCAGCTCCGGCACGCTCTTCCTCGATGAAATCGGCGATCTCTCCCTGCCCGCGCAGGCCAAGGTGCTGCGCGCCATCCAGGAGAGGGAAATCGTGCGCCTCGGCAGCGAACACCCCGTTGCGGTGGACGTGCGCCTCATCTGTGCCACGCATCAGCCGCTGGAAGAGCTGGTGAAGCAGGGCCTGTTCCGCGAAGACCTCTACTACCGCATCAACGTCTTTCCGCTGTTCCTGCCGCCCCTGCGCGAACGCCGGGACGACATCCTGCCCCTCGCGGAACACTTCCTGCACCGCTTCGCCCGCAGCTACGGCCGCCCCGCGCGGCGCATGTCCCCGCAGGCCGCCGACCTGCTCACGGCCTACGCCTGGCCCGGCAACGTGCGCGAACTTCAAAACGCCATGGAATGCGCGGTTCTGCTCTGCGAGGAAGAAGCGGTACACGCTTGCCACCTGCCCCCGGCCCTGCGCCATCAGGAAAAACATGCCGGGGAGCGCGCAGTGCCTGCCGACTCCCCCCTGAGCTTCCGGCAGGAAATCAGCTCCCTGGAGAAGAAACGCCTTGAGGAAGCCCTGCGCGCCGCGGACGGCAATATCCACCAGGCCGCGCGGGACATCGACATTACCTACCGCATCTTCTATTACAAAATGAAGAAGTACGGCATCGACTACCGCGCCTTCCTGAAAAAGCGCCGCTGAAAGGCCACCCGATGAACCGCTCTGGTAAAAAGAAAGCCCCCCGCAGGGAGCGTGTGGGTGTGGTCAGTTCTGCCTGGCGGCAATATGCCGTCCATAAAGAAACAACGCCAGGCCTACAGCCATAATCAGGAGGGTAATGATCATTTAAGACTCCTTATGGTGCCAATGGCGAACAGACTGAAAAGCAATAATGTAGCAAAGCCTTTCAGGGCGGGGTGGGGCTATATCGGCCTAAAGGCCGAGGTCTCAAACCATAGAGAAAGTAAGATGACAGTTACGGCTATACCTTCAATCTTTCCATCAAACAAGGCCACGCCGATAGCGATTGCGGCCACATTTCCAAGGATGGTTGCAATAAGTTTCAGTGTTTCCTTGTTACATTCCGACATACGCCTCCCTCACGCTTTCAACGTATCCATTACCCGGGATTAAGGCAAGACCGGACGGCAAATTTTCCCTGGACCATCGGATGGCGGGGGGGGTAAAAAGGCATCTTGCTTTTTCTGTCGAAAAAGCGCGAAGAGTGCCGAACTTCCAGTTCGGCGAAAGGCATCCTCCGGCCACGTCTGACGGGATCGCGCCTCGTGCAGCTTGACCTTACCCGCTCCGGCGGCGTGACCATGTTTGCCGGCAGAAGCCGGACAAACACGCCGCCTTCGCTATCTGCTCGCTACCGCTCGCTGCTCCGCAGGTTGAGGAAGGGAGAGCAAATCCTTGACCGCCGGACGGCGCGAGCGTCAGTGAGCTGATAGCAAGCAGGCCGCGCGCAATCGGGCTTTGCCCGTTGCGCATGGCTGCGGCCAGCGAGCGGGGTGGTCATCGTCGCTCCAAACGCGCTGCCGCGCGTGCCTCCAGCGGTTAAAGGAAAAGGAGAGGCCGCGTTCACGACCTCTCCTGAAACAGCGCATCAGGCTCCGGACGGGGCGAACCCCGCCCGTCTGTTTTTAGTACATACCGCCCATGCCAGCGCCGCCAGCGGGAGCCGCAGGCTCAGGCTTGGGGAGTTCAGCGATGGCGCATTCGGTGGTCAGCAGCAGGGCCGCCACGGAGGAGGCGTGCTGCAGGGCGAAGCGGGATACCTGCTTGGGGTCGATGATGCCGGCCGCCATGAGGTCTTCGTATTCGCCGGTGGCGGCGTTGAAGCCGAAGCCGTCCTTGCCTTCGCGCACCTTTTCCACCACCACGGAGCCTTCAAAGCCCGCGTTGGCGGCGATCTGCCGCAGAGGTTCTTCCAGGGCGCGGCGGACGATGTTCACACCGGCCATTTCCTCTTCGCTGACCGCAAGGTCATCGAGAGCAGCGAGGCAGCGGATGTAGGCAGTGCCGCCGCCAGGCACGATGCCTTCGGCAACAGCGGCGCGGGTGGCGTTCAGGGCGTCTTCCACGCGGTCCTTCTTTTCCTTCATCTCAGTCTCGGTGGCAGCGCCAACCTTGATGACGGCCACGCCGCCCACCAGCTTGGCCAGGCGTTCCTGAAGCTTTTCACGGTCGTAGTCGGAGGTGCAGGTCTCGATCTGAGCGCGGATCTGAGCCACGCGGCCCTTGATGTCCTCGCTCTTGCCGGCACCGTCCACGATGGTGGTGTTGTCCTTGTCGATGTGCACGCGCTTGGCGGTGCCGAGGTCGGACAGACTGAAGTTTTCGAGCTTGACGCCCATGTCCTCGGAGGCCACGGTGCCGCCGGTGAGGATGGCGATGTCCTGCAGCATGGCCTTGCGGCGGTCACCAAAGCCAGGAGCCTTGACAGCGGCCACCTGGAGCGCGCCGCGGAGCTTGTTCACCACGAGGGTGGCCAGAGCTTCGCCTTCCACGTCCTCGGCGATGATGAGCAGCGGACGGTTCATCTTGGCAACCTGTTCGAGCACGGGGAGCATTTCCTTCATGCTGGAGATCTTCTTCTCATGGAGCAGGATGAAGGGGTTCTCAAGGTCGCAGACCAGCTTTTCAGCGTCGGTCACGAAATAGGGGGAGAGGTAGCCGCGGTCGAACTGCATGCCTTCCACGGTTTCCAGCGTGGTTTCCAGACCCTTGGCTTCCTCGACGGTGATGACGCCTTCCTTGCCGACCTTGCTCATGGCCTCGGCAATGATGTTGCCGATGGTGGCGTCAGCGTTGGCGGAAATGGTGCCGACCTGGGCGATTTCCTTCTGATCGCGGGTGGGCTTGGCAATGTTGCCGAGCTCAGCGGTGACGGCGGCCACGGCCTTGTCGATGCCGCGCTTGATGGGCATGGGATTGCGGCCGGCAGCCACGAGCTTCACGCCTTCATGGTAGATGGCCTGAGCCAGCACGGTGGCGGTGGTGGTACCGTCGCCGGCGGCGTCGTTGGTCTTGGAGGCCACTTCGCGCACAAGCTGCGCACCCATGTTCTCGAACTTGTCCTCAAGCTCGATTTCCTTGGCCACGGTCACGCCGTCCTTGGTGATGACGGGAGCGCCGTAGGCTTTTTCGATGAGCACATTGCGGCCCTTGGGGCCGAGGGTGACCTTCACGGCATTGGCGAGCTTGTCAACGCCCTGGGCCAGACGTTCGCGGGCCTTGGCGTCAAAAAGAATCTCTTTGGCAGACATGCTATGTTCTCCTGAAAGAATGGGTAGGTTGCAGATTAGTTGAGAATGGCGAGGATGTCGTCTTCACGCATGATGATGTGGTCGACGCCGTCCACCTTGATTTCGGTTCCGGCATACTTGGCAAAAAGCACCACGTCGCCGACCTTCACTTCCATGGCGGCGCGTTCGCCCTTCTCATTGCGCTTGCCGGGGCCACAGGCCACGACTTCGCCCTTGGCGGGCTTTTCCTTCGCGGAATCGGGGATGAACAGACCGCCGGCGGTCTTTTCTTCGGACTCAAGGCGTTTCACGAGTACACGGTCATTCAGGGGTTTCATAACCCATATCCTCCCAAAAGGTTTTTATCGGTAAGTCCCGGCGCAGTCCGCAACCACGGCTTTTCAAGGATCTGTGCCGGAAAACTGCCGCTGAAGCGGAAGACTTCCAACGGCGACGAAGCATAAATAAGCCCAAGTTCGCCAAGGTAAAGGGGGGCGAGGTCATTTTTTTTTCATTTTTTTCATTTTTTCGTTTTGGAAGATAAAAAAAATTAAAGAATACACTGAGTTACAATTTTACACGAATTTTCCGCGGCTGCATGACCATGTTCGCTGGCTATGTCCTGACGAACACGTTCGCTGTCAGATCGCTGACGCTCGCGCGACCTTCCCCGCGCGCTTACCGCAAGGATGCTTGAGCGGGCAAAACCCGATTGCGCGCGGCAAGCTCGCTATCAGCGGCGCACGCACCGCGCCGACTTACCCCGCTCCGGCGGTTAGGGAAGGGCGTCCACCTCCTGCCCTGCAGCCGAACCACGGCGGATGGCGAAGTGCTACATCAGCAAATTTCCACCGCTAATCCCAAGCTGGTTCATGAAGGCATTCAAGGATTCTGCTCTGGCCGCGTCCCGCATGAGTTGACGCAGCGTGTCCACATCGGACGTGTTTTTAATATACTCAAGCACAGAGGACGGCAGGCTGCCAAAGCGCGTCTCAAGTAAATCGCGCAGGGCGATACCTAAACCACGACTTTCACCACGGGCTTCGCCAATGGAGATACCCCGGGCTTCACCTTCGGCCCTACCGAGGAGGACCCCTCTTTGGATGTATTCATCTTTCCACTGTGCAACGCGTTCTTCCAACATGGCGGCCACCTCCCGCAAATCTTGAAATTCGGGAATCTTGTCCGTTATTCCTGCGCGTTTCAGGACAATCCGTTCCAGCCAGACCGTAAATGCCCGGTGTAAATCCGAGCACTTCGGGTCCTGAAGATACTGTATCAGCTCTTTCACGACCTCGCGAACCTGCTCCAGATCCT
>NZ_CANRLT010000048.1 GCF_947631555.1 uncultured Mailhella sp.
CAGCATGAAGTTGCTGCGTGTGGCCTGAATGGTGGGCGAGATCTGGACGCAGTTCACGTTCCCAGGCTCGATTTTCGCCTGCATGAGAACGTGCATGACACCGTCAAACTCCCGGCAGAGTATGCCGAGGTAGCCGATCTCGTTCTGCAGAATGATTGGCTGTTCAAGCCCCTTTCCCCGCAGCCCGGCGATGCTGAAGAAACTGCGCTTCTCGTTGCGGATACAGCCTTCGGCGGCATCATAAAACCACGGGGTGCAGCGTTCCAGAGGCACCTTGAGGAGCTCTGCCGAGGTCACAGCGTT
Source organism: uncultured Mailhella sp. (assembly GCF_947631555.1). Classification (GTDB taxonomy): domain Bacteria; phylum Desulfobacterota; class Desulfovibrionia; order Desulfovibrionales; family Desulfovibrionaceae; genus Mailhella. Next base: position 304 of record NZ_CANRLT010000048.1, read on the forward strand.
GCAGCGCGCAATCCAGGATGACAGCTCCGCGAGCGAGTTCACGCGGCTGTCATCCTGGATCCAGCTTTGTACAAGGGCGCCCAGAGTGTTATTCATGGCCTGTCTGTTCATCCTCAACGGTGTCAGCGAATGCCTTTTTTTTCTGCAGTTGCTTTTCCAGACGGGAAAGCTGTTTTAGATGCTTAACTTGTTTATCATCTATACACATAAGACTATTAATCTTCTCGTTTTCTGCAAAAGATTTTAGGCTCTCATAACGATTTTTAATATAATCGGACAATGCAAGCGTAAATATTTCACGTAATTTGTTATTTTCATCAGTCAAATGTAGCACGTCATTTCTGTCAGAATAAAGAGATCTGTCAATTTTATTTCCTCTAAAAATACTGTTTACATAATCTAAAATGTCAATTAAAGTATAATTATTGAGTGGTAGAAGAGTGTCGCGTGCAAAGTAGCTTGGGGCATCTGCAATTTTCCCCCATAGCTTTACATAGTCATAGAGGATGGGCCTGATATGAAGGTCTTCGGAAACTTCATCAGAGGTATGGGGGATGCCTTCGTGTTCCAGGTATCGTCTCCAGCAGGAAGTGGGGCCTACAAGTTCAGCTCCCATATCTAAGGTCGCAGGCAAAAAATTGAAGTGCACGTCAATAATCTTACAATTTGGAATGATACTTGTTGTTAATAGGGGTGTTATGGGAGTATGTCCAACTGTACGACGTAAAATAACAACTTTGGTCTCTGGTTTGCAAAATTGTGTGAGGAACAGTAAGGTTCCTTCCCAGGCAATGATTTCATCCGCTCCAGCCATGATGGAAAGCTGTTCTTTAAATGGAAGTTGTTCGGGATGAATGATTTCATAGCCGCGTTTTTGGTAGAAATTTTCAAAATATTGTTCATTGAAAGTTATTTCATTGTTACCTCCTATGGGTAAGGCTGAACGTGAAAGATAGACTTTTTTATAGGCTCCAGGTTTGACGCGCTCCCGTATATAATTATATATTTTCTCTGCCCCGACTCTGTGGCTTGAAAATATGTAAAATGTTTGTTCTGGTACAATAATTTTATCAAATTGTGTAGGATGTTCAATGATTTCTATTTTGTCTTCCGATAATCCTGCAATTTCTAACATGTTAATTGTCAGATTACCCCAAAAGGTATTTTTAAGAAAAACAAATTTATAAGGGGTTTTTGGATGATCTGCAAGATACCAAAGTCTGCTTAAATTACTCGATATCGTAAGCCAGAAACCGCCATATAATATTCCACCGAAGATGACAGTTTCATGGCGAACTTGAACTGGTTCAGAAGGTTTATATGATCGGGAACAGCAGAGATATCCGTTTGGATCAGGATAATTCAAGTAGTGACCGGCGACAAATTTAAATTTTCTATCACAGACACCGCCCTCAACCATCATGTTATAATCTTTATATTTTCTAAGCGGCAACACTATACCGTTATCAACTTCGACAACCGAGGGGGCTTCCCGCTTATAATTTTTGCTGAAGAGATCTTTCCATTTTTCCTCGTCGTATACAAAGAGCCTGTTCTCAATGTCGAAACTCATTCCTTTCTCCATGGTGTGTGCGCGGTTTTCGCTGTAGGCAGGGCATTTGCCGCTGGTGCAGCAAAGCGGGAAAATCCAATGTTGTCAGCCAGTTGAAAGTTGGACTGCCGTGAACTTTACAGCATGGATTCATTGACAGATATACTGTTGATGAATCCGGAATAGTAATACTGTCTTTCCTAACTTTTGACAAGTCCCCATCAGAACGAAAATTCTCCCTGAACGCTCTTCAAAATCCGAGTGCGATTTCTATCTCTTGGTAATTTTTTGAATTTTTTGCTGCGAGAGGAGGAAAATCCCCCTCGCAGCTTCCTTTTCTCCCTGATTTTCCGAGGTATCCTCAGTCCTTTCGGAGCTTGGATTCGTTAACCGTATATCTGTCAGCAAAGATTATTGAGGATAGTGCTTTGGGCGTTTCTGTTCGTTCAGCAGCCAGGCTTTGTGCATTTTGCCTTTCCCTTCCTTAGACCGCCGGAGGCGCGATCCCGACTACCACGCTTCGGCGGCGTGACCATGTTTGCCGGCAGAGCCAGACAAACACGCCTGTTTCCCGCCTCCCTGCCTCCCTTCCCCGCCCCCGCCTTTAAACGCAAAGAGCCGGAACCTCCTCCCATGCGGGAGAGAGTCCGGCTCTTTGAGTGCTTTTTTAGTGTTGGGAGTCCGCCGTCCTCAGGCCACGGGCGCGCCGTTGGGAGCGTTGACGGTGAGGAGATCGAGCTTGCCGTCTGCCTCAGCGGTGAGGATCATGCCCTGGGATTCCAGTCCGCGCAGGGGGCGGGGCGGCAGGTTGGCCACCACCACGACCTTGCGCCCCACCAGGTCTTCAGGCCTGAAGAAGGCGGCGATGCCGGAGACGATCTGGCGGGGCTGGGGTTCGCCGAGGTCCACGTCGAAGCGCAGGAGCCGGTCGGCGGAGGGGTGCTTTTCTGCGGCGAGGATGGTTCCCACGCGCAGATCAAGCTTCTGGAAGTCGGCTAATTCGATGGCCGCTTTGGGGGCTTCCTGTCCGGATTTCTTCTGTTCAGATTTTGTCTGCTCCGCTTTGTTCTGTGCGGGCTTTTTTTCCTTTTTCGGCTTTGCGGCTTCGGGCGCTTCTTCCTTGGGCAGTTCGAGGCGGGGGAAGAGGTTGGAGGCCGGGGCGGTGTCCGCTCCGGTGCGCAGGTGGGCGCGATACTTCAGGAGGTCATTCAGGGCGGCTTCCGAGAACGCGCCCAGCGGACGTCCGAGCTGGCTTTGCAGGGTGGCCGAGGCCGTGGGCATGATGGGCCAGAGCAGATAGGCCACCTTGTACATGTTTTCCAGCAGTGTGCGGAGCACGCAGCCCAGGCGTTCGGTCTGTCCGGCCTTGGCGAGGGTCCAGGGCGCCTGTTCGTCCACATACTTGTTCATGGCGCGAATGGGCGTCCACAGGGCATCGAGAGCCTGGGAGAAGCGCATGTCGCCGAAGAGCTGGACGTAGTTTGCGGCGGAGGCGTCGGTGAGTTCGCAGAGTGCGTCATCGGCTTCGGAGGGATCGCCCAGCGGCGGGATCTTGCTCTGGAAGTACTTGGCGTTCATGGAGAGGACGCGGCTGAACAGGTTGCCGAGGTCGTTGGCAAGGTCGGCGTTGATGCGGGTGGTGATGGCCTCCGCGGAGTAGGAGGCGTCGGAACCGAAGTTCATCTCGCGCAGCAGGAAGTAGCGGAAGGCGTCCAGCCCGAAGTGTTCCGCGGCCCTGAGGGGATCCACCACGTTGCCGAGGGACTTGGACATCTTGGTGTCGCGGACGAGCCAGTAGCCGTGGACGTTGAGATGGCGGTACAGGGGCAGATCGGCGGCCATGAGCATGGTGGGCCAGAAGATGCCGTGGGGTTTGAGGATGTCCTTGGCAACGAGATGTTCGCCGGGCCAGTACTTCTGATAAAGGCTTCCCGCATCGCCTTCGCCCTCGGGCCAGCCCAGGGCGGTGATGTAGTTGGACAGGGCATCGAACCAGACGTAGCTGACATAGTCCTTGTCAAACGGCAGTTCTATGCCCCAGGTCAGGCGGGACTTGGGCCGCGAAATGCACAGGTCTTCGAGAACGCCGCCTTCGAGCATGGCGAGAGCCTCGCTGCGGTAGCGTTCGGGGCGGATGAAGTCGGGGTTGTCCAGGATGTACTGGCGGAGTTTGTCCTGATATTTCGACATCTTGAAGAAGTAGTTCTTCTCGCTGATGTATTCGGGCCTGGTCAGGTGCTGGGGGCAGAGCCCGTCCACGAGTTCCTTTTCCGTGTAGAAGCGTTCGCAGCCGTAGCAGTAATGGCCGCCGTACTCGCTGAAGTAGATGTCACCCTTGTCGTAGAGGCGCTGGAGCAAAGCCTGCACCGCCTTCTTGTGGGTTGGATCGGTGGTTCGGATGAAGCCGTCGGCCTCGATGCCGAGCTGGGGCCAGAGTTCGCGGAAGGCGCCGGAAATGTTGTCCGTAAAGGCCTGCGGGGTCATGCCGGCGGCGGCCGCGGCCTTGACGATCTTGTCGCCGTGCTCATCGGTGCCGGTCTGCATACGGGCGTCCTCGCCCAGCATGGTGTGGAAGCGCTTGAGGGTGTCGGCCACGATGGTGGAATAGGCGTGCCCCAGATGCGGGCGCGCGTTGACGTAGTAAATGGGTGTGGTGATGTAGTAGGTTTTCACAGGTTGACTCCTGGGATTCAGGCTTTTATCTGCCGTCCGCGCCGGCGATGGGATGATTCCGGGCGCTGTTCGGATGGCTGGGCTTCGGGATCAGCCTGGGAAGCGGGAACTTCTGCAGGCTTGTTTTCAGGCCCGTTTTCAGGTTCGGTGTCTGGCTCGACTGCACCATCCAGGGCGGCAAGGTCCTCATCGAGAGTTTCAGGTGTGGCCGAAATGACCATGAGCGGCGCGGGTTTGGGCTTGGCTTCGCGGTTGACGGCAGGGCCGGGGGTCTCGGCACGGGTGGGCTTGAGCACCTGCCACTCGTCGAGGGTGAGTTCCCGTTCCTGGCCTCCTGTGGGCAGGACGACCACGGCATTGCGGAACATGTTGCCGCGCAGCACGCGCATGGGGCCTTCCGTGGTCTGATAGGTCTTGCCGAGGCGCGGGCAGGAGCGATGGAAGGCGTCGTAATTTTCCTGTTCGTAGCTCAGGCAGCAGAGCAGGCGGCCGCAGATGCCGGAAATCTTGGTCGGGTTGAGGAAGAGGTTCTGCTCCTTGGCCATCTTGATGGTCACGGGCGCGAACTTGCGCAGGTAACGGCGGCAGCAGCAGACCATGCCGCAGTTGCCCAGGGCGCCGAGCATCTGGGTTTCGTGGCGGACGCCGATCTGCCGGAGTTCGATGCGCATGCGGTACTGGCGGACGAGGTCCTTGACCAGCTCGCGGAAGTCAATGCGCGTGGGCGCGGTGAAGAAGAAGATCATCTTGCTCCGGTCGAAGAGCGTTTCCACGTCCACCAGCTTCATGTCAAGCTCGCGGGTGCTGATGCGCTCCTGACAGAAGACGCGCGCTTCACTCGCCAGACGGAGATTTTCATCGTCCGCGGCTTCTTCTTCCGGTGTGGCAGGTCGGGCCGCAGGCAGTTCTTCCGTCTCGTGCGGCTCCGGGCCGGCCTCTTCGCTTTCCTGCGCGCCGAGTCTGGAGCTGAGGCGCAGGGCTGCGTTGGCTTCCCGCAGGGCCTGTTCCATGTCCTCCTGCCAGGGGCGCTGCCAGACCACGCGGCCGCAGCACAGGCCGCGGTCGGTCATGGCCATGGCGCGGCTGCCCACGGCCAGGGGCGCGGACTGTTCCTCGTCGTATTCGTAGAGGCAGGCCAGCATCTGCCCATGAGCACTGAAACGTATGCCGATAGTCTGTTTCATCAAAAGTTTCTTGGAGGTTTGAAACTTCCCTCTTCAGGGAAAAAGCGTGATGGACAAAACGGCGAAGCCGCTGACATCCTTTTGCCTCTCCTTTCCCGGGAGGGGCGGGCCGCACGGCTTCCTGCTGCCTGCCGCGGGGGCAGCGGGCAGATGGAGCATTGCTGCGGATTGAACCAGGTCTTGTCGCCAAGTCGTTTCGGGCCGGGAGCTATCCGGGAGCCGTCAAAAACCCGTACCCGCCGAACGCAGCACAGCAAGACAGTTTCCGTCATATCACCAGCGCTGTCAACTCACTTCCCGGGCGGGAGGATGCGCGGCGAGAGGATGAGGAGGTCTTCCCGGATCACGGCGTGTCCCTGGGCGGGCAGGGTACGTTCCCAGACGTAGGCGTTGTGCTCCTCATCGAGGACGGGCGCGGGCTGCGAGCGTTCCTGAACGCGGACGGCTGTGTCGCGGTGCAGGGGCGCAGGCTCTTCTACGCGCACCTGCACGGGGCGGCTGTGGCCGTTCGCAAGGGCGATGTTCCAGCGCAGGTTGGTCTGTTCCATGTCCTGTTCCGCCGTTTCCGGTCGGGCGGGCAGGGCGTTGTACTGCACCGTGACCAGCGGGTCGCGGCCGAAGGCGAGGGTGGCGTCCGCAGGGGCGAGGGAGAAGGTGTCGCGGCCCACGGGCAGACCATCGAGCAGGAAGACGGCTTCTCCGGCGGGCAGGAAGGGCGCATCGCCGTTCTTGAGCCGGGCCTGTATCCACGCCGCAGGGCTTGCCGCGGGCCGGATGAGGCGCAGGAAGGAAGCAGAAAGTTCGCAGTTCTCCAGCGGGACGGAGAGCGGACAGGCGTCGGTGAGAGTGAGTTCGCCCGCGTCCCAGGTCTTGCCGCCTTGTTCCTCGCGGGCCGGGGCGGATTCCGCGGCGAAGCCGTCCGCTGCAGCCTTTGCCGCGGCGCTGCGTTTCACGGCGGACTGAAGCATGAGCGGCCGCGCCGGAGGCGTGAGAGGCGGCGGCTTCACGCCCGCTGGGGCGTTCATCGAAGCGAGCGTCACCCTTGCGCCGTTCCAGTCACGGCCCGTGTTCTGCCACAGCCGCGCCCGCAGGGACACGCGCACCGTTTCCTGGTCCGGCAGGGCTTCCACCTCATACTGCGGGCTCCAGCCTGCGGCGGGCACAAAGTACGAGGCGCGCACGCTGACCGGGCCGCGGGCCGTGGGGGCAGCCGTCATGTCAGCCGTGAGTTCAAGGGTGCAGCGCAGGGTGTCCCGTTCTCCGCCGAGAGCGGCCAGGCGTTCGTCCAGGGTGCGGAGTTCCGCTTCCAGTGATTTGGCCGTCCGTTCGGAGGCCAGACGCTGCCGGGCCAGGTCTTCCAGACGGGTCTGCCGGACCTGGACGTCCTCGTTGTTTTCCGCCTTTCCTTTCTTAAAGGGCACGGAACTCAGGCTCTGCGTCAAAGCGGAAAGCGCCTCACCGTGCGCCTTTTCCGCGTCCAGACGCGCCGCGAGTTCCTGTCTGCGCGTTTGCAGCGCGGCCAGGGGGCCGGTCTTGCCGCCGTTCACCTTCTCAAGGCGGACGCCGCGCACCGTGCCTTGCGCAAGGGAGAAGCGCAGGCTGGCTTCGTCCAGCGCGGCGGGCAGATTGATGACGGCCTTTCCCCGTTCCGGCGTCAGGGGATATTCTTCGCTGACGAAGGCCCCGGACGGGTAGAGAATCACGGACGTGGGCGCGGCCTGAGCGGGCCGGACAGAGAGGGCCGCGAAGACGGCGAGAACAGGGAGGAGGGCGAGGAGAGGAACGCGCATGAGGGCTCCTAGGCGTTTTTCAGGAAGCGCTGCCGCGTCCTGCGCTCTTCGGCGAGGAAGGCGCCGGTCACGGAGGCGGGGTCGGCCATCAGATCTTCCGGCGTGCCCGCCGCGATGATGTTTCCGCCGTTTTCGCCTCCGCCGGGGCCGAGGTCGATGACATGGTCGGCGGCCATGATGACGTCGGTGTTGTGCTCGATGACCACAACCGTGGCCCCGCGTTCCACCAGACTGTGCAGCACGGCGATGAGCTTGCCCACTTCGTGCATGTGCAGGCCGGTGGTCGGCTCATCGAGGATATACAGCGTGCGCGGCAGGGACTTTTTGCCCAGTTCGCGGGAAATCTTGATGCGCTGTGCTTCGCCGCCGGAAAGGGTGGTGGCGGACTGCCCCAGCCGGATGTAGCCGAGGCCCACGTCTTCCAGCACTCCCAGACGGCGTTCCAGAGCCGGATAGCTGGAGAAGAAGGCCCGCGCCTCGTGGACGGTGAGGTCGAGCACTTCCGAGATGTTCAGATCCTTGTAGCGCACTTCCAGCGTTTCGATGTTGAAGCGGCGGCCCTTGCACACGTCGCAGGTGACGAAGATGTCGGGCAGGAAGTGCATCTCCACGCGGATCTGCCCGTCGCCGCGGCAGGTCTCGCAGCGTCCGCCGGACACGTTGAAGCTGAAGCGGCTGGCCGTGTAGCCGCGCTTTTTGGCATCGGGCGTCATGGCGAAGATCTTGCGGATGTCGTCGAAGATCTTGGTGTAGGTGGCCGGGTTGGAACGCGGAGTGCGGCCGATGGGCGTCTGGTCGATGGACACGATGCGCTCGATTTCCTCAAGGCCGGAAACGCCCTTCATGGGGCCGGGCTGTTCGGCGCGCAGGCCGCAGTGTTTGGCCACGCGGCGGTAGAGCGTGTCAATGACGAGAGAACTCTTGCCGGAGCCGGACACGCCGGTGACGCAGGTGAGCGCGCCCAGGGGGATGGCGCAGTCGATATTTTTGAGGTTGTTGGTGGTCACGCCGAGGAGGGTGAGGAATTTTTGGGCGCGGCGGCGCGTTTCGGGGACGGGCAGGACGAGGTCGCCGCGCAGATACTGCGCCGTGAGCGAATCCGACGCCTGCAGAAGTTCCGGCACGGAGCCGTGGAACACCAGTTCCCCGCCCTGCGCGCCGGAGCCGGGGCCCATTTCCAGCACGGTGTCCGCCTCGCGGATGGTGGCTTCGTCGTGTTCCACCACCAGCACGGTGTTGCCGCGCTTCTGGAGGCTGCGCAGGGTATGGAGCAGACGTTCGTTGTCGCGGGGATGCAGGCCGATGGAGGGTTCGTCCAGAACGTAGGTCACGCCCACCAGCCCGGAGCCGAGCTGCGAGGCCAGGCGGATGCGCTGAGCTTCGCCGCCGGAGAGCGTGAGCATGGAGCGGCCCAGGGTGAGGTATTCCAGCCCCACGCTGACCATGAAGCCCAGGCGGTGGGTGAGTTCCTTGATGAGCGGTTCGGCGATGACGGCGTGCCGCCCAGTGAAGCTGCGGGTCTTGATCCAGTCCAGGGCCTTTTCGATGGACAGGGAGCAGAATTCCTCAATGTTCAGGCCGTCCACGCGCACGGACAGGGCCTCGCCGCGCAGGCGTGTGCCGTGGCAGGTGGGGCAGGGCACTTCGCGGCTGTAGCCGCCCAGGATCTGGCTCCAGGCGTCACCGCGCCGCATGCGCTGTTCTAGGAGGTACATGACGCCGGGCCAGTGCTTTGTGTTCAGGGCCTCCACGCCGTCGTAATTTATGGACGTGCCGCCGAGGTAGTTGCGGCGCAGGCTGCCGGTACGCGTGACGCCGCCCGCTTCCCCGTAGAACAGCGCCTGGCGGGCGCGTGCCGAAAGCTCCTTGAGCGGCGTGTCTAGGGTGAAGCCCTGACGGACGGCCAGAGCCTCCAGCGCCTTACCGATTCTGGCCATGAAGTACGGGGTGGAGAAGGGGGCCAGGGCGCCCTTGCGCAGGGACAAGCTCTCGTCCGGCGCGATGAGTTCTTCGGAAAAGGCCGCCACCGTGCCGATGCCCAGGCACTGCGGGCAGGCCCCCACGGGACTGTTGAAGGAGAAGAGCTGCGGCGAGGGCACGGGCGCGCTCCTGTGGCATTTCGGACACACGGAATCCGTGGAGAACACCGTGTCCGGCTGATCCGGCCGGCTGACCAGGAGCCGTCCCTTGCCGTAGCGCAGGGCCAGTTCCACGGAATCGGCAAGACGGGTGCGCATGTCGTCCTTGATGACCAGCCTGTCCACCACAAGGTCGATGGTGTGCTTCTTGTTCTTGTCCAGCAGGGGCGGGTCATCGAGGTCGCAGATGCGCGGCTCTTCGCCCAGCGTGGCCACGCGCACACGCACAAAGCCGTCGGCCTTCAGCCTCTTGAAGCGATCCGCATGCGTGCCCTTCTGCACTTCCACCAGAGGGGCGAGGAGCAGCACACGCTCGCCCTGCGGCAGGGCCAGTACTGCGGAGACGATTTCGTCCGAAGAGCGGGCCTCGATGGGCGTGCCGCAGTGCGGGCAGTAGACCTTGCCCAGACGGGCAAAGAACACGCGCAGAAAGTCGTAGACCTCCGTCACCGTGCCCACGGTGGAACGCGGGTTGTGCGTGGTGGTCTGCTGCTCCAGGGAAATGGCCGGGGACAGGCCCTCGATCTTGTCCACCAGGGGCTTGTCCATCTTGGGAAGGAACATGCGCGCGTAGGTGGAGAGGGATTCCACATAGCGGCGCTGCCCTTCGGCGTAGACGATGTCAAAAGCCAGCGTGGACTTGCCCGAGCCGGAAGGCCCGCAGATCACCACCAGCTCGTCACGGGGAATGTCCACATCGACGTTTTTCAGATTGTGCTGCCGCGCGCCTTCAATGTGGATGCAGGGGGCGACGTTGTTTATGGGAGCGGTCATGAGCGTCCTTTAGGAATTGAGAAAGGTGTGCGCGAAGAAAGACGCCCTCAAAATATGCCAGGACGGGAGGACTGGCAAGAACGGCCCACGGACGAATTAATTTTTATCAGTATCCGCCGGAGGCACGGCGCGGTAGCGCGTTTGGAGCGACGAAGCCTTCCCAGCTCCGGCGGCGTAACCATGTTCGCAGGCAGAGCCTGACGAACACGTTCGCTGTCTGCTCGCTACAGCTTGCGCGACCTTCCCCGCTCGCTTACCGCAACCATGCGCATCGGGCAAAGCCCGATTGCGCGCGGCAAGCTCGCTATCAGCGGCGCACGCGCCGCGTCGTCCGGCGGATAAGGAAGGAAAGAACCTTGTCTTTCTGTCTGCTGGGGTATAACCTGCCACATGTGGGCATGTCCTCTGAAAGGAGGTGATGCCTATGCTGCACTTTCTCCGGTCAGTTGTGGTCAATACTATTGGCCGCCTGCTGGCTGATTTGATCAAGCGTCTGTTTGATTAAGTGAGTTCGCCCCGGTGAGAGTCTGCAGCTCTCATCGGGGCAGTTACTTTGAGCTTCTTAGCGGAAGCTGAGAACCCGGAGGACTTGCCCCAAGGGGCAGAGGGTGCGTCAACACTCCCTGCCCCTCTGTTATGTGCATTTCTCTGCGGTATGTCAAGAGGAGTTCTCCCCGCCCTGCAGGACTTACCCGCTCCGGCGGCGTAACCATGTTCGCAGGCAAAGCCTGACGAACATGCAACCTCCGCTATCAGCTCGCTGACGCTCGCGCCGTCCGGCAGCTAAGGAAGGAGTTTGCTTACTTGCCTTTCCCTACCTTAGACCGCAGGAGGCACGTGCGGTAGCGCGTTTGGAGCGACGACCCCGTGCCGGCTGGAAAGCCGGCATGGAGGCGGGCGAGGAGCGGACATAAGGACACGCGGAGCACCTCCTTAACCGCCGGAGGCGCGGCGTGTACGCCGCTGATAGCGAGCAGGCCGCGCACAATCGGGCTTCGCCCGTTGTGCCTCTTTGCGGCCAGCGAGCGGGATGGCCGGCAGCGAAGCTGCACGAGGCGCGGTCCCGTCAGACGCGGCTAGAGGGTGTCTTTCGCCGAACTGGAAGTTCGGCTGCCTTTAAGCATTTTTCCGACAGGAAAAACAAGATGTCTTTTTGCCTTTTCCGCCTTTCCTGCCTTTTCTTCCCCCTCTCCGGCGGCCTTCAGTGTCCGGGCTTTTTCAGCAGGGAAACCCGCCGCGTCACCCGCTCGTAGTAGGGATCGTGTTCGTCCAGCGCCACGGGGCGGGAGCGGCGGCTGTTCATGCGCAGGATGAGCACATCGAGCTTGCGCATCTGGCGCAGTTTCTCGGCTTCGTCCTCGCAGGCTTCAAGCATGTCCAGTAGGCTGTCAATCTCCTTGCGCTCCGCGATTTCCGGCGGGACGTAGCCAGCGTTTTTCAACACCTTGAAGGCCATGCGCAGTTCCGGGGGGATACGGCTGTCGTCTTCAAGCTGGAGGGGACGCCCGCGGCCCGGCAGATCGTCGAAGGCGCCTTCCTCCGCGGCCTGCGCGATACGCTTTTCGGCCAGCCCGGCCATGAAGTGGAGAAGGTCTTCCCCCATGTCCCCTCCTGTTTTCGCAAAGAGCGCCATCCTCGACTGAGCATGTCCACTCTTGCGGAGAAGCGCAGATGATGTTAATGGGTTGGAAGAAAATGTGCAACCCGCCGCGGCTGCACGCTTCCGGTATCGCTGCGCGGGGCGGAAGAAGCCTGAGGAGACGTCATGCTTGCCTATATCGAAGGCCGCGTTCTCGAACGCACCGAAAACAGCTGCCTGCTGGTCACGGCCGGCGGCGTCGGCTACGAAGTGTTCCTGCCGGAATACGCCCTTGCCGCGCTGCCGCCGCAGGGTGGGACAGCCGCCTTCTACACCAGTCTCATCGTGCGCGAGGACGCGCAGGAACTGTTCGGCTTCTCCTCCTGGGAAGAGCGGCAGACCTTCGGCCTGCTCCTCGGCATCAACCGTGTGGGGGCGCGCACGGCGCTTGCCATTCTCTCCCTGTACCGGCCGGACGATTTGCCGCGCATCGTGGCAGAGGACGATACCACGGCGCTTACCCGCGTCCCCGGCATCGGCAGGAAGACGGCACAGCAGATCTTCCTTGAACTTCAGTACAAGCTGAAATCCTCAGGTGCGCCTGTCCCATCCCAGGTTTCCGTGTCTGCCCCCTCCGTGTACCGCGATGCGCTCACCGGACTCACCAACCTGGGATACGATGAAGACAGCGCCTCGGGAGCGCTCCGGGAGGCCCTTGCCGCGGAGCCGGATCTCGGCGTGGGCGAGGCTCTGCGCAAGGCCCTCAGACTGCTGGCCAAGGGGAAGCTCTAAATGGCGGAATTTGCACCGAAGACTCTGCTGCCGGACAGCGCCGACGAGAGCATACGCCCCCGCCTGCTCGATGACTTCATCGGTCAGGAGGAGCTGCGCGCCAATCTCCGCGTCTATCTGGACGCGGCCAGGGAGCGCGGGCAGGCCATGGACCATGTGCTGTTCTACGGCAACCCCGGTCTGGGCAAGACCACGCTGGCGCGGATCATGGCCTCGGAACTCGGCGTGAACCTCGTCACCACCTCCGGGCCGGTTCTGGAGCGCAGCGGCGATCTTGCCGCCATCCTGACCAATCTTTCGCGGCACGACATCCTTTTTGTGGACGAGATACACCGTATGCCCACCAACGTGGAGGAAGTGCTTTATCCGGCCATGGAGGACTTCACGCTGGATCTCATCATCGGGCAGGGTCCGGCGGCCCGCACCGTGAAGCTGGATCTCGAGCCGTTCACCCTCGTGGGCGCGACCACGCGCCTGGGTCTGCTGTCCTCGCCCCTGCGCGACCGCTTCGGCATCATCAGCCGCCTGGAATTTTACGCGCCCGAAGAGCTGGCCCGCGTGGTGGAGCGCTCGGCGCGCATTCTCGGCGTGGAGGTCACGGCGGAAGGTGCGCTGGAAATAGGCCGCCGCGCCCGGGGCACGCCGCGCATCGCCAACCGCCTGCTGCGCCGCGTCCGGGACTTTGCCGCTGTCTACGGCAAGGGCGTGGTGGACGGTGTGCAGGCGCGGGAAGCCCTGGCCCGTCTGGACGTGGACGAGGCGGGGCTGGACGAGATGGACCGCAAGATTCTCACCGTGCTCATCGATCACTTCAACGGCGGGCCTGTGGGCGTGAAGACGCTGGCCGTGGCCTGCTCGGAAGAAATACGCACCATCGAGGACATTTACGAGCCGTACCTCATCCAGTGCGGCTTTTTGAACCGCACCCCGCGCGGACGCGTGGCCACGCCCAAGGCCTACCGGCATCTTGACCGACCCTGCGGCGACCTGGGGCAGGGCAGTCTTCTGTCCCGCTGAGCGCGGCCCGACAACGCTTCGCCTGAAGCCAGACACCGAAGGAGCAGACATGGCCGAAACGCAAGCCCGCGTGGAACTTCTGGCCCACACGCCCGAACCGCTGTCCGTCATCTACGCGGCCTTCCGCCAGTGCTACCATGCGGGCGAGGCAGCCGACATGTGGCCGCGCCTGCTCTCGGGCGGTATCAGCCGTGAGAAGCAGGCCGAATTCGTGGCCGGTGTCATGGCGTCGGGCCACGCCAGCCCCATCGAGCATGTGAGCTTCACTTTCGCCATCTCCGGCGTGTCGCGCTCCCTCACCCATCAGCTCGTGCGGCACCGCATCGCCAGCTATTCCCAGCAGAGCCAGCGCTATGTGGACGCCTCAAACGCGGACTACGTCCTGCCGCCCGCCGTGGCCGCCTGCCCGCAGGCGCGGGCGCGCTTCGAGGCGTTCATGCAGGAAGCCGGGAACGCCTACCGCGACATCAAGGCTCTGCTGGAAGAGGCGGACCGCGGGCACTCCGCCGCCGAGGACGCGCGCTTTGTCCTGCCGAACGCCACGGCCAGCAATATCGTGGTGACCATGAACTGCCGCACGCTCATCAACTTTTTTGAAGCGCGCTGCTGTACCCGCGCCCAGTGGGAGATACGCGGCGTGGCGCATGAGATGCTGAAGCTCTGCCGCAAGGTTCTGCCGGAAGTCTTTGCCAGGGCCGGGGCTCGCTGCGAACGCCTGGGCTATTGCCCGGAAGGGGCGAAGTTCACCTGCGGCAGGTATCCGCTGCCTAGGCAGGGTGAACGGTAGCGAGCAGAGAGCGGAGGCAGCGTGTTCGTCAGGCTCTGCCTGCAAACATGGTCACGCCGCCGGAGCTGGGTAAGTCGGGATCGCACCTCGTGCAGCTTCGCTGCCCTCGGTCGCGCTCCGCGTGACCTTTCTTCCACTCCTTGTCCGCCTCCATGCCGGCTTTCCAGCCGGCGCGGGGTCGTCGCTCCAAACGCACTACCGCACACGCCTCCGGCGGTCTTTTGTAAGCCGACATGGAGAGCCACCTATTTTTCGTTGTCGAGGGCAGAGCTATTTTATCCGAACCCAGTTTTCCCGCTTCAGCTTGGGGCCCGTAATTTTATGAAGTTTGGTCACATTATAATAGTTTTTGGGATGTCGATTGCGATTCCAACTGATACCGCACGCGTGATATCGGATACGATGCGCGTCAGGCGAAGCTGTATAGGTTCTGCCAGCAGCCACGGCCTCAGCAATCTTTCGCACGTCCGTTGTTGACATCAGCGCATCAGAAACCTGAAGTTCGCCATGGGATTGAAGAGGTTTTACCATGAGTAATGCACATGGACTGGCAGGAAAAAAACTAAATTTCGGATTAGGAGTACCGAAGGCTGCCGCTAATGTTTGACTATCTCCATCGTCATGGTCAGAAACAACGATAATACAGGTATTATCATAGACACCTTCACGTTTTAACCATTCAAAATATATTGATAAAAGTTTAAGCGTTGCTTGTTCCGCATAATAATGCTCTGGAATGACTCCATCGAGCCTTTCAGCGTACTTTTTCGTTTCAGGACAAGGATCTCCTTTCATAGGAGTCAAGGTCTCGGGATTGATAACCCATGGTGAATGCGCAAGTAAACTCGTGAAGAAAATGTAATGGCTATTTTTACTATTTGTATCCGTAATATCCGGCAATTTTTTCATTGTATAGTATTGATGTTCTCCTCCAACGAGTCTACTCGTCCGCTTCTTAACTGAGATATTCCATGAGCCATCTTTGTAAATCAAATGTCGGCTTGACCAAGGGAGAGCTTCAAATAAGCCGAAAAGCATGGAGAAAACTCCATTGTAGACATCTGCACTTTTATCACTGCTATAGGGATATAGTTTTAGACTGATATCAGACTCAACATAATTTTGCTTGCTTATAAAATTTATTTCTGATGAAGCTACAATTTTTGTAGAAAAATTCTTTTTATGGAGATATTCAAAAAATACTCGGATTTCTTTGTCAACTTTTTCTTCCAAGCTTTTGCCATCATCAGTTACTAAATTATATGCGGCAATATTTTCTCCACCTATTAAAGAAGGAAGACTCATACTTGTACAGTTTGCTGCAGAAATAGTATCAGGATACCATGTAAATCCATCGAATCCAAATAGAATTTCAGGGCGTTCTTTCAATATCTTATACATATGGTCGCCGGTAAACGAGTCAATCATTATTACTAAAATATTATTCTTTTCTTTGCTTAAATGAATATATTTGCTTTTTAATTGTGTATCATTTTGTTGCCCGTCAAAATCAAATAATATCTTGCCGTATGATATTCCTGAAAAGCAAACCGCACCAACAATTGAAATGCTAATTATAGTATTTAGTATTTTTTTATTATATAAAATAAGTATAATTTGGGCAATTATAAGTGAGGAAATAACAATAATATCTATTATAATATATGATATATTAAATATTTTATCGCTGTATTCAAAAATTAAATTCTTTAAAACGCCATAATCCTTGATGAGGAAAAATGTGTATGTGACACAAATGATAGCTATAATTGAATAGATATATCCTAAAATTATTTTTATGATCCTAGGCGCTATTTTCCATACAATATAAGGCAGCACAATGGTCAAGATAAAGCCACCAGTGAGCATGGCAAACACAATACTGTTCTGGAAAGCTTCATCAGCCACGATGATTCTTGACGGAGAATAAACAAAAATGCAAAAGGCTATGAGAAGCAGCGATTTCAGCACCAGGCTGCGATGGAAGAATACGTTGGACTGGTTCACCCATAAAGAGGCCCGAACGACAAGGGCATTCGTGCCAATTCTTTTTGCAAACGAAGAAATCCAGCCGGCCACAACATCGTAATAGAGCCCGCAGACAGAAAGAATCCCTAGTCCTCCGAGGTGCAGTGCAATTTTTTTACTGCTTTTCTGTGAAAAGCCATACTTTGCATACAGATAGGTCAGAACGACAGCTCCGAGTATCCCGACAAGGGCCGGGAGCAGGGCGATTTTCCTGAGGGCCAGGTGTTCTTTGGCGAAATAACCAAGAACAAGGACAAGGATTGCCGCGCCAAAAAGCATCGCGCTCATGACAAAGGAATAGTCAGGATGATGCCGCAGGGCGCCGCGCCAAAACAGGAAAAAGCCTATGGCTAGCAAGATGAAGGCTGCGTGCAGGATATCAAGCCGGGCGTTTTTCAGCTTTTCAGGCATACGGCTGAGAGCAGACGTCATGGGCGCATACCATTTTTTTTCAGAACCATTCTTGCCTTCCTGCCCGTGCCCGAATATCCCCAGTCTTTCATAAACGATGTTTTTGAGGAGTGCGAAGATATTGTTCCACGTCCAGTAGAAGAGCAGTCCCGCTGCAGAAGAATAAAGCAGGACGAGAAAGACAGCCGCTAAGCCATACGCCTGTATCTTGTCGCGGCGGGATAGCCGTGTCGTATAGATTTGGGCGGAAAACAGGTTGATGGCCGTCATGAGGAAAGGCAGTACGTTCAGTCCGAAGCACAGCGCATCTGGCTTGCCGAGATCAGCGATGGGACCGAGACTCACCCCCTGCATGGGGGCATAATTGTTCAGCAGATGAAAAGCGGCAAAAAAGAAGGGTATCTGGATGAGAACTCCCACACTGGTACGAACGGCCATGATGGGATGATAGTGATGCTGGCGGTACAGTTCCTGCATAAGCAAGAAACGCTCTTTGCCGCGGAACACCTTTTTTATCCGCGCTGTCTGCCATGCCATCCGATTCTGCACAGCTCGTTCTGCATCCTGCCATACTTCCGCAACATGATACAGTGGAAGGACAAGAATATTGACGGCAAGGCTGACTAAAATAAGTCCTGCCCCATACGATCCAGTCTGCGCATACCCCCATTCCAGGATGGTCTGCATGATCCATTCCAATGGAAATATAAAAACAAGATAGAGATATTCAAGCATGGTTGTTTCCCTTATTCTTCTCTTTCAGACTGTTTCGGATGGCGATGAGCTGATCGGCGATGACTGGTCCAGCCTTGCCGAAGTTATACACATTGTTATCGCGCTCAATGAGGATCTGTTCTTTCAGTTCCTTATCGTTGTGCAGTTCTTCAACAATTTCGGCAATATTGGGAATGTCATCCAATGTCAGCTTCCGTCCCAGACGTTTATGCGCCTGAAGTGCCCAAGGTGTCTCTCCGAGGTCGTAGGCGTCATAGGGAGAGAGATCCGGGGTGAAGTCCATCGTAAGAACAGGACGTTCCATAACATAGGCAAAATCGAAAATGATGCTTGAGTAGTCGGAAATAAGAATATCCGCACTGCTCATGGCCTCGAAGCCGTTGGAAGATTTGTCCCAAACGAGATTCGGCCACGCACTCAGTTCGTGTTCGAGAGATTCAAGAAGCTCTGACTCTACCATCCGGCTCTGAGGGTGAGGCCGAACCACCACCTGATAGCCTGCCTCTGCAAGAGGCTTGAGCAGGCTTTGACCGTATCGTGAGAGCAATCCGCTTGATCCCCATGTAGGAGCCACAAGAATGCGGATACCGTCTTCTCTCTCTCCATGTTGCTCCTTTCCAAGATTCCGTTTCTGCTCCATAAACACATCGAAGTAGGGGCAGCCGGAATGCAATATCTGTTTGGGTTTAATCCCACGCAGTTTTTCAAGTTTACGGATGGGGCCTTCCTGCTGCGGACCTGGAGAGAAAAAACTATCGTAGTGATCCAACCCGAAAAGACGATAGAGGATACCAGAACCTGCGGCATGGACGATATGCGCATAATGCCTTACGCCGCGGGAGCGCTTGATTTGCAGAACATCCAGGCCGGGTGTCGTCATGATGCAGACATCAGCTTCCAGCATATTGAGGACGGCAAACGCCTTATCGCCCTTGCCGATATACCGTGCAGTCACGCCAGGAAACCCGCAGGAAAGCCCCGGGTCTGGTCTGCCCCCTGTCAAGTAGACATCTAAAAAGCCCCTGTGGCATTGATTCTAAGCGGTCAGCTTTTCCCGATA